>CALVHK010000006.1 GCA_944327405.1 uncultured Bacilli bacterium
ATTTTTAATTACTTGCTCTTGATAAGTTTTAAATTCTGGCTGTAATGCTTCATAAAAACATTGGGCTTTCGCTGCAATCACATGCATTAAAGGTCCTCCTTGAATACCTGGGAATATTGTTTTATTGATTTTCTTAATAATTTCTTCGTTATTGGTTAAAATAATTCCCCCTCTAGGTCCTCTTAATGTTTTATGAGTTGTTGATGAGACAACATCGGCATAATCTACGGGATTTTGATGAAGTCCAGCCGCTACTAAACCGGCAATATGAGCCATATCTACAAATAGATAAGCACCAACTTCATGAGCTATTTCACTAAATTTCTCAAAATCAATTGCTCTTGAATAAGCAGAAGCACCGGCAACAATCATTTGTGGTCTTTCTTCTAAAGCAATTCTTCTGATCTCATCATAATCAAGCATTTCTGTTTCCAGATTTAGGTTGTAAGCAACAAACTCATAATCATGGCCGCTAAAATTAACCGGATTGCCATGAGTTAAATGGCCCCCGTGAGAAAGATTCATTCCCATAACTTTATCCCCAGGCTCTAGTAATGCTCGGTATACAGCCATATTGGCAGAAGATCCACTGTGAGGTTGTACGTTAGCGTATTTAGCATGAAATAACTTAGTTACATATTCAATGGCTAAATTTTCAACGGTATCAACATTCTCGCATCCACCATAATATCTTTTTGAAGGATACCCTTCAGCATATTTATTCGTAAATATACTTCCTTGTAACGCTAAAACACTTTTCGATACATAATTTTCCGAAGCAATCAACTCAATATTATCTTGTTGACGTCTTATTTCCGCATCTAGTGCTTTTTTGATTCTTTCATCCATTATTTATTCATCCTTTCTTTTGCTCTATCCACAACATTTGATAGAAGTGATATAATCGTCATCGGGCCTACCCCTCCTGGTACTGGTGTAATTGCACTTGCTTTTTTGAATACGGCATCAAAATCAACATCACCAACTACGTGATTATCTACACGGTTTGTTCCAACATCAATGACTACTGCTCCATCTTTTACATAGTCTTCTGTAATATATTTAGCATGACCGATAGCAACAATTAAAATATCTGCTTGTTTTGTGATTTCTTTTAAGTTCTTGGTTTTGTTATGAGCTATGGTAACGGTTGCTCCTCTATTTAATAAAGCTATTGCCATAGGCCTACCGACAATAAGACTTGCTCCCACCATAACCACATGATTTCCTTCAACCTCTATATTTTCATATTCTAACATTTTTAAGATTCCTAATGGTGTAGCTGATAAAATACTTTCTTGATTACTAAGTAAACACCCTAGATTATAAATGCCAAAGCCATCAACATCTTTATTCTTATCAACATAGGAAAGTATGTGTGCTTCATCAAAGCAATCAGGTAATGGACTCTGTATCAATATTCCATCGATACCATCATCGGCATTTAAATCCTGAATAGCTTCAATAATATCTCTTTCTGTGTTTTTTTCATCAAAGCGATACAAAACAGTACAAATACCTAATTCATTACAAGTCTTAATCTTATTTCGAACATAAATCTCACTAGCAGGATCACTTCCTACCAAGATAATTCCCAAGCCCGGAATAATGTTCTTTTCTTTTAAAAGACAAATTGTCTCTTTTAATTCTTCTTTTATTTTATTTGCTATTAATTTTCCATCAATTATTTTCATTTTCTTCTCCTTTCGTTTTTCATCTAAATGCTATTTTTAAAAACGAAACACCTGAAGTTTAACAATATATAAAATCATACCTATCGCTCCTTTAAAAAAGTGTGCCTTGACGAACTATCTTTAAGTGCTCGTATGCTTTTTCTGTAGCCATTCTTCCCCTTTGGGTTCTTTTAATAAATCCTTCTTGGAGTAAGAATGGTTCTACGACATCTTCAATCGTTGTTACTTCCTCACCAATAGCAGTAGCAATCGTCTCCACACCAACTGGTCCTCCATTAAACTTATTAATTAAAGCCGTTAAATATTCAATATCGATTTGATCTAAACCATATTCGTCAACTTGTAAACGTTTTAAACTATCAACTGTGATATCGTAATCGATTTTGCCATTTCCTTCCACTAAAGCAAAATCTCGAACCCGTTTAAAAAGACGATTAGCAACTCTTGGAGTTTTCCGGCATCTCTTCGCAATTTCTAGGGCTGCATCATCATCAATTTCCATATCGAGTACTCGTCCTGTTCTTTTCACAATTTGTTGTAGTTCCGTATCTTTATAATAATTGAGTTTAGAAACGATTCCAAACCGGTCTCTTAAAGGACTTGATAAATCTCCTGCTCTTGTTGTTGCTCCAACTAAAGTAAATGGTGGTAAATCAATTTTAATGCTTCTGCTTTTGCCATCTGCCCCAATAATAATATCTAACTCAAAATCTTCCATGGCAGGATAAAGTATTTCTTCCACAAACTTAGGCATCCGGTGAATTTCATCAATAAATAAGACATCACCAGGTTCAATGGTGGAAAGTACTGCTGCTAAATCACCACTTTTTTCTAAGGATGGCCCACTAGCTGTTTTAATATTACTTCCGAGCTCATTAGCAATAATATGAGCAAGAGTAGTTTTACCTAGTCCCGGAGGTCCATATAATAATACATGGTCTAGTGATTCCCCACGCATTTTAGCAGCTTCAATAAATACTTTTAGGTTAGCTTTAATCTCTTCTTGACCGATATATTCACTTAAAGTTTGAGGTCTTAGAGTTTCTTCGAAAATATCACCACTTTGTTCTTCAACATCTAATATTTTTTCATCTTCCATGTTTATCCTCCTTTTTAATATATTCTATTATTTCATACCAGTTATGAAAACTAGGATATTTCGCACTATCACGCATACACAAACATTTAATTTCATATTTTGATACCCCATCTAATACTGATTCTTTATCATCGATAAATAAATCAACATGTTCTTTAAATGCCGTTTTTCCTTTCTTTGGCTTATTAAAGAATATTTTATCACAAACAAGACCATGATCACTCAAATATTTTATCGTATCTAATTTACTACCGCGGTAATACTTGTTGTTTCTGGCGGTAATAATGATAATACGAAAATCATTTTTATGAAAATAATCAAATGCTTCTTTAACTCCCTCTTTAAGCTTATATTCGCTTCTCATTTCTTTCATATTTCTTTTCAAGAAACGAATATATTCTTTTCTAGGAAGCTTTTTGTATTCATCGTATTCGGGATATTTTTTCTTTAAATATTTTTTGATGGTTTCCGTAGTACAAGTGATAGTATCATCAATATCTATGCCTAGAATCATTTTAACATCAACTTTAATGCTTCTTTAATTTGATCTTCTATTTCTAGGGAAACATTTACTTTCGGTAATACTTTTTTAATCTCGGCATTCTTATATCCTAAACTTTCTAATACACTCACTAATTCATCAAAATTACCACTTAAATTAATATCCGTCTTACTTGCCAATTTTCCTTTCAAGTCAAGAATAATTTGTCTAGCTAACTTTTCACCAATCTTTGGGAATTTCGTTAAATACAAAATATTTTCCCTATCAATGGCATCAATGATACCAGCAATAGAACCTGTCGCAAGCATGGGCATAGCCATCTTTGGGCCTAAGCCTTTAACATTGATAAGCCGCAAAAACAAGTTTCTTTCATCCTCTGTTTTAAAACCATACAAAGAATATTCATCTTCTTTGATTTGATTGTATACATAAACCTTTACTTCTTCGCTAAGTTCAAAACTAAAAGGATTAGCAACAAAAACCGTATAACCAATGTGACTCACTTCAACAACTATGTAATTACTTTCTTGTACGGTTACTTTACCAATTAAATAATTATACATCCTTATCACCCTACAAATATAATAGCATACAATAGTTTAAAAGTACAGAGGTTAAAGTAAATTTATCCAAAAGAAAAGCAACTTATAAAGCTGCTAGATAGTTAAAAACTACAGTTTTTTTATATTCACTTTAAATTGGTGTCCCAAGCGGGATTCGAACCCACGATCTCTAGCGTCGGAGGCTAGCATTCTATCCAGCTGAACTATTGGGACATACCATTATTTTAACACAAACTTCTTCAAAAAAAAAGACTTACCTAAGGTAAATCTTAAAAACGAATAATATCAAAGACAGTAATATAAATCATAAGTAAGATAATTAAGAAGAAGAACACCATATGACAAGCATTTTCAAACTTCGGATTAATAGGACTGCCCTTAATCTTTTCAATAATCAAGAAAAGTATTCTTCCACCATCAAAAGCTGGGATTGGTAAAATATTAATTAAACCAACATTGATGCTTAGGAAGGCAATTAAATAGACAATTTGCTCTATCCCCATGGATATACTCTGACCTACTACTTGGTAAATACCAACTGGGCCGGATAAGCTACTTAAAGAGATACGGCCTGTAAATAGATTTATTACCGTAAGCCACATCGTAGAAATTAAACTCCAGAATCTTCCAAAAGCATATTTAATACTAGCCCACAAACCTCTTTCGGTTTTCTGTTCGATTCCAAAGCCAAATGTTTTTTGCTCCTCCCCGGTTTCCGTTTCCGTCACATCTGGTTCGATTTCCAAAGTAAGAGTCTCTCCATCACGTTCTATTTCAAACTCATAGACATTGCTATCATTTTTTAAATAAAGAACTATTTGCGTTTGATCCCAAGTAGAGACATTATGCCCGTTTATTGAAAGAATTAAATCTCCTACTTCTAGTCCATATTCTTCAGCAGCAGATCCCTCTAACACTGTTCCTACTCTAGGCTCTAAACTATTTGCTCCCCAAATAAGAGCCATAACAAATAAAATTAAAATAGCTAAAATAAAGTTGTTAATAACACCAGCAGCTAAAATAATAACTCTTTGCCACCATTTTTTATTACACATGAAGTCTTCTTTTTTAATGGTTTTGGTATCATCATCTTCGTAAACTTCACCTGCCATAGATACAAATCCACCAATTGGTAAAGCACGAATATTATAATTAATGCCATCTTTGCCTTTATGTGTTTTGATTAAAGGCCCCATACCAATGGAAAACTCATAAATATGAACTCCGGCTTTTTTCGCTGTAATAAAATGCCCAAATTCATGAACTAAAATGATTAATCCTAGAATAAATATTAATAAAATTAACGTAATAAACCACATAGTATCCTCCTAAAATAATCCGTATACTAGCAAAAATCCTAGCATAATAGCAATTGTACTATCAAGACGGTCTAATATTCCCCCGTGACCGGGAATTAAGTTACTAAAATCTTTAATTCCATTTTCTCGTTTGATCTTACTAAATATTAAATCACCAATCTGGCCGATAATAGATAATCCTAAGGTAACAAAAATGATTACTACACTTATTTTATCCACAAAGAAGTGATAGAATATACAGGCAACAACAGTGCCAATAATAGAACCCAAAACACTACCTTCTACTGTTTTTTTAGGACTTACCTTTGGTATTAATTTATGACGCCCAAAAGCCATACCCATAAGCATCGCAAAAGTATCGGTAAAAATGAATATTAGCAAGAGATAAATAAATAAGTAAAGAGAAGTCATACGAGCTAATATCATGGCATTAAAGGCCGTTCCTAAAAGTAATACGGCACCAATCAAGAATAAAGCATCCGTTGCTGTATACTTATTTTCATCATAAAATACAGACAATCCCAGTAAACTAAGCAGTAAAATAGCAATTCCCCGGTAGGTAAGTCCATACATGATAGAATATCCATCGTATTCGGCTAAAACTAAGAAAAGCATGGCAATCATGGCTACAAAATAAACAAGTGATGGATAAGGATGATGATTCTTCTTTAAATCCACAATTTCTTTTAGGGCAAGTAAACTAATCATCCCCACTCCTAGCCTAAATATATCCCCGCCATACCAAACAATAGGAATCACTATGGCTAGCATTACAATCGCACTAATAATTCTTTTTTTCATAAAATCCTACTTTCTATTAACAAGTATACTATTAAGTTTAAAGGAAGTCAATTACTTATAAAGTCCCATTTTATGTTTCATTAACATAAATTTATTCTTAGCAATTTCTCTGGTAACACAAGCATTCTCATCTAATATTTTGTCTAATTCATCACTATTTATGATCTCATGATAACGTTTTTGAATACCCAGAATTTCTTCTGTGACAACATCTGCTACATATTTTTTAAACTCACCATAATTTTTACCGGTAAATTCTTGCTCGATTTCTGATGCTGTTTTACCGGTTAGAGCAACACATATATTAATAAGGTTACTTATGCCTGGCTTGTTATCCGGATCATACTTAATTAAGCAATCACTATCCGTTGTTGCTCCCATAATTTTTTTGCGAATACTAGCTTCATCATCTAACAATCTAATTGTACCTTTCGGATTTTCACTTGATTTGCTCATCTTTTTCGTAGGATCGACTAAATCCGTGACTTTTGTTCCTTCTTTCGTAATATAAACATCAGGTATTTTGAATGTATCTCCATACTTTTTATTGAAACGTTCCGCGATATTACGAGCTAATTCCACATGTTGTTTTTGGTCGATTCCAACTGGTACATAATCCACGTCGTATGCTAAAATGTCTGCCGCCATAAGTACTGGATAAGTAAATAAGCCAGCATAAAAGTTTACATTTTTACTACTCTTATCTTTAAACTGCGTCATTCTAGATAATTCTCCAAATGGAGTATTACACTCAAGTAACCACGAAATATTAGCATGATACTCATTTTCAGATTGAATAAATATGATGTTCTTATCAGGATCAATGCCACAAGCTAGATAAAGGGCAACTAAACTACGAATGTTTTCGTGTAACTTAACGGGGTCTTGAGGAACGGTAATCGCATGCATATCCGCAATAAAAATGTATGATTTAAACTCATCTTGCATTCTTACCATTTGTTTTATCGCTCCAATATAATTACCTAAAGTAATTACTCCTGAAGGTTGAATTCCTGTTAATATTGATTTTGTTACTTTTTCACTAAATTCTTTCATGTTAAAACCCACTTTCTTTCTTAAGTATACCAAAAAATAGCTAAAAATAAAAGATAATTTTATGTGTGTGATAAAATTATCTTTAAAAAGAATCAATATTAATTTTTACGTTCTTAATATGATTTAAATAAGCATGAGCTAAAATAATGGTTCTTAAGGCTTTAGCGGTCTTACCTGATTTACCAATTACTGCGCCCATATCTTCATTTGATACTAAAATTTCTAATATTGTTTCATCATCATCCTGAGTAAAAGCACTCACCTTTACAAGATCAGGATTCTTCACAATATTCTTAATTAAATAGGTTGCAAACTCTGTTATTTCCATATTACTTACCTGCTTTTTTTCCATCTGCGTACTTAGCCATTATTCCTTCTTTAGAAAGAATAGAACGAACAGTGTCAGTAGGCTCTGCTCCATTATTTAACCATTTTAAAGCTTTTTCTTCATCGACTTTTACTTCTGCTGGCTTCTTGATTGGATTATAAGTTCCGACCGTTTCGATGAAACGTCCATCTCTTGGACTTCTAGCATCAGCAGCGACAATACGATAAAATGGTTTTTGTTTAGACCCCATTCTTTTAAGTCTTAATTTAACTGCCATAATTTCCTCCTTTGTAACTACATTCTATCATACAAATAATGAGGTGTCAACCATTTTTTGTTGACACTATTTCAAATAATCCTCATTAATCTCATTAATTACTTCATCGACTTCTTCGGTATCTTCATCATCTAATATTTCATAGTCATCTTCATCTTCTTCAACACTTACTTTAATCATGGTATTACCTACAATTTCTACTCCGAGTTCTTTTTCTACAGATAAATTAACAACCCCAGCATCTGTTGTTACATCAGTTACGGTAGGCTGAGTTAAACTACGTACAATAATCTCGGAAGCATCAGTTAAGGTTGCCCCGTCTTTAAGACGAATATTCATCTTATCTTCATAAGTAAAATGCTTGGTTGCTACAGCCGTCTTGGTATCATTATTATAAGAATACCAAACATTAACATCAAAACCACCAGTAATATAAACCACACCATTTTGACCTCTACCTTCAAAAGTATGATTGATTACCCAACAACCTAAAACAGTATCAGGTACCTCATCAGGGGTTACTGAAAACTTAGATACACTTGTCTTTTTTGCCTTACCAATTACTGCTTTGGTAACGATTTCCTTAAAACTTGCCAATTTGATTCCTCCTCTATTTTAATCTATGCAGTAAACGGAAAAAAGTGTACTTAAAAGTTCCAATCAAAGTAAAAATTTGCTATAATAGAATTGGTGAAGAAAAATGGATTGTATATTTTGTAAAATTGTAAATGGAGAAATTCCAAGTAAAGTATTATTTGAAGATGAGTTAGTATTAGCAATTATGGATGCTAACCCAAATGTAGACGGGCATACACTTATTATTCCCAAAAAGCACTATACGGATTATCAAGAATTAGATAGTGAAATACTTACCCATATTTTTGATGTAGCAAAAAAACTGGGACCAAGTATCATGGAAAAATTAAATGCCAAAGCTTTAACTCTATTAATCAATTATGGTAATTCTCAAGTAGTGAAACATTTTCACTTACATCTACTACCAAATTATGCATCAAATGAAAGCACTGCTACAAAATCAAATGATGAAATCTATGATATATTAAAAGACTAAAGATTATCCTTAGTCTTCCCAACTAGTCTATAACTAAAGTTATAGGCTTTTTTAATTATCTGCTAGAGCCATATTTGTTTTTATAATAATTTATATCTGGTATCGATGGATATTTTGTGTAGCCGTATGTAACTCCAAAACGGTCCATTTCTTCACTGACATAAAATTCAAGTACCTGATGAATGCGCTTAATAGGCACCACTCTTACAATATCATATAAATCACGAATTAATTGGGAATCGAGTGGTTCTTCTCCACTTAAACTTAATTGCCGATTAATTTGCTCGAAATTGGTTATTATGTGACAAATTAATAGCGTGCATCTATCACGTTGGTCTGCTGTCCATTCATCACTTTTATTTACTAATTCCTTGGCTAAAGCCATTAGTTTAGATCGGAAGCCTTTGGTAATGCTTTGATCTACTAATGTTTTTAATATATTAATAATATTTTCCCGTTCATAGTCATATATTTCCGATTCTAACTCGCCAAATTGTTCTTTTATTATAGCTCTTTCTTCCTCAAGCATCAATATTTCTTTCTCAAGTAATACTTTCAGTGCTTCTGTTTGATTGTTTAATTCTTCGGGAGTTGTCTTTCTTATAATCATAATTTTGTCGTCTTGATAAGCTAGTTCAACAATTTCTCCATCGTGATAAAAATATTCATTTTGAAACATAACACGTTCTAATTTGCCATCTTTATTAATAAAATCGACATATAAAAGGCAATTATACTTTAAAACTGAATTGGGTGTGTCATATTGGTAATCATGATTACCGTTTTGAAACACTTTGTTAAAAGACGACTCGAATTCCTTCTCAAAAACAACTTTTGACACAATTCCTAAATTCATATTATCATCTCCTCTTCTCTAAAATTCTTGGCTTACTATCTTTTTTAGTTTCCAACTCCGACAACAGTTGTTTATATATTGGCGTATTTATCATATCCGGCCTCATTTGTAATACTATAGATATGAAATTGTGCAACTCTTCCTCGCACATTTCCGAATTAATATCATTTGAGAGTGTCTTGTAGGAGAGTTGCCAAAATCGGCTCAAATTTAAAGTATCCAAAGCAAAGGCAACATAAGAAATCCATTCTTTTAAACTTATTAAGCTTATCTCTTCCTCTTTAAAGTGACTTGCGAGGTCACGCAATCCAAACCAGTAGTTGCGAAGCAACGTTGTATGAAAAGATAAATAATTGTAAATATTATTTATTAATTCAATAAATTCGGCTTGTTCAAAATCTTTGTTTTCCGTTCCTCCAAATTGATGATTGATTGCTGCCATCTGCTCGCGATATTGGTATTTTAGTAGCGATTGGTATTTACCATATTTGTAAACCTTCGCAGCCACAACATTATACCCGCCGGCCCTATCATTAAAGCAAAACCAATCTCCTGTTGCTCTAAAGTTTAGTATATCAAACATACTTAGATCTTCTAATTCATCTATTGCATGCCATTTTCCATCTTTATATTTCAATCTTACAACACTACCTTCGGAAAAATAAAGATTTTCTACGACAATCGTTTTAATTTTTTTATCTTTTTTCCAATTGTTATAATCATCTAAATACTGGATATATAAGTAACACCTTTCGCCATCAGTAGTAGGAAATGGAATTTTCTCTCCATTTTTGTCTTTAAAAACGGCTTTTCTAACAACGCCTATTATTTCTTTTCCTTCCATAAATTAGAGTATGGTTACTCACTCACCTCTTTCTGATAGAAAAATTATAGCATACAATCCTTACTATAGCAATGATATAGGCTATGTTTTTTGCAAAAAAGCTAGGAGCAAAATCCTAGCCTTTTTCTAGTCTACAAATAGTTTATTCATTAGATATAAAATGTGTACGACTCTTAGATAATATTTTATTTTATCTATAATTCCCCCACCTTGGCAGGATAATAGTTCTTGTTTTACTAATTTCATTTTATCCTTTCTAACGAGTGAACAGATTTATTTTATCATATTTTTAGATAATCTGCTATAGCTTGATAAGGAATTTTAATATTTATCTCACCACTACTCCATGGACCTACTTGATAAGGAGGAAATATTATTTTTAAAGCATCTGATTCAAAGATAATGTTCCCGAAATTTTCTTTTGTTGGTTTTAAGCCATCTAATACTAAACATGTATCTTCATAAATTTGCTCTTTCTTTTCTTTTTCTAAAATTTCTTTGGATAAAGCACTGATTTTTTTTAAGAATTCATCTTCATTTGTAACTAAATCTTTTAATTCTAATGATTTACCATTATTTAAATCATAATAATAAGACTCATCATAGCGTATATCATGAGCCCCACCACTATACACATAAATAGTAAAATGAAGTGTTGCTATATTTTGATAAAAATTAAGTTTATAAGAGATGTTATAAGTGCTCCCTTTGGCGCTTTCTCCTTTTATTTTATCTAACAATTCATTTTGTTTTTCTTTTATTACTTCATCTAAAGCAAAAGAATAAACTTCTTCAATATACATTTCTTGATAGAAAGTATTAACGTAATTATTCATTTAAAACATACTCCTTCTTGGTAATTTTTAGTAAAAGAAAATAGAGACGAATCTCTATTTCATAGTGTTAAGTTTGTTGTTAGCCATATCCATAGCATTATTCACGAGCTTTGTAGCTTTTTTCTTTGTACTTTTATTATTTAAAGCATAAGCCATCATACCAGCTCCTGCTGCTATAGCAATAACACTACCAACCATTAATTTTTTCATCTTTAACACCTCAGTAATAGTATTAACGAATACCTAAGAATTTATGCATTAATTTTTCTTTTAACATCGTTTTACGACTGGATGCATAATCGTTATTCACGGCCATTATAAAGCTGTTCGGCTCACCAATAATTACCAAGCTCTTTTTTGCTCTTGATACTCCGGTATATATTAGCTTATTATAAAGCATTTTATAGTAATTTCTGGTAATAGGTAGAATGACATGCGCAAATTCACTTCCCTGACTTTTGTGAATCGTTATCGCATAAGCATGTTTAATTTGATTTAAATCTTCTTTATTATACTCAACTTTTACTCCTTCAAAATCAATCATAATTAAATCTTTGTTTTTGTTAGATCTGGGAATGATTTTCCTAATATAACCAATATCCCCATTAAAGACATTACAATCAGGGTTATTTTGAAGTTGTAAAACTTTATCGCCTTCCCGGAAAATCACTTCACCATAGCGGATTTCTTCTTTTTTGGCATCCTTCGGATTAAACAATTCTTGCAAAATAATATTTAAATTATCAATCCCATTTTCCCCTTTATACATTGGTGCTAAAATTTGAATATCTTCTTCAGTTAAACCTTTTTCTTTACTCATCAAACAGATTTTCTTAATCATATCTTTAATGTATTTTGCATCAACACTTAGGAAATTATAATCATCTTTTTGACTAATAAAATCTTCGGCTAAATCTTTATTTTTTATTTCTAAGGCTAAATAAGGAATGTAGGAGTTTTCACTTTGACGATAGATTTTCTCCAGAGGACAAAAAGTAAACAGATCACTTTCAATTAAATCATTTAAAACGAGTCCTGGTCCTACGGATGGTAATTGATGAACGTCTCCAACTAAAATTAACTGAACGTTACTCTTAATTCCTTTTAGTAAAGCATCAAATAATGTTACATCGATCATACTCATTTCATCCACAATAATTAAGTTTTCCTGAGCTTTATGATACTCATTAACACCAAAGTTATTGGTATCTTTATTCCACTTTAAAAACCGATGAATCGTCATAGCAGGAAGCCCGGTTGAAGTACTCATTTTCTTGCTAGCCCGTCCTGTGGGAGCAAGTAGTGCAATATTTGCTAAAACTTCCATCGGAGAATAATCACGCATTTTAATATATAATTTGACAATCGCATTAATAATTGTTGTTTTTCCTGTTCCTGGTCCTCCAGAAATAATCGTAATTTTATTTTCTAATGCTTTTTTTATCGCACTTTTTTGATCTTCATTATAAGTAACATGATTATCTTCTTCTAATTTGGCTAATTCTTCATCAAAACCATAAAAGGGAGTTGTGTTACTAGCATTAAGTTGATATAAATTATTTGTAATATCCGCTTCTGCATCATAATATTCTGCCAAATAATAGTTTTCGCCTTCTAAAACAATTTTATTTTCTTCTTCTAAAGCATAAGTAATACTTTCAAAAGTAATTTCATCTAAAATTAAACCAAACTCTTTTTTTAAAGCATCTTTGATTTCTTCTACTTTATAATAAGTGTCGCCGTTACTATTGCTTAAACGCTTCATTGCCTCCACAATACAAGCTTTAAGCCGAACGGTATCCATTTCTTCGTGATGGGTACGGTAAATCGAATCAATTTTATTAAAATCCATGATTTCGGTTAAGACATAAAGGTTCGATTCAATAATGTATTTGGTTTCTTCTTTATATTTTTTATATATTTTGGTCGCTTCTGGTATACTAAAACCAAGTTCTTTTAATTTAAGCAAAGAATCATCAGCATCAGAGTATTCTATTAGGGAAGAACGAATTGTTTTTTTCTTGGCATCACTTAAGGCGGGAATAACATCCAAGGCATGCTCATCACTCTTAATCTTTTCGATGGCATCCATTCCTAAAACTTCCACGATTTTCTCCGCTGTTTTTTCTCCACACCCTTTAATTAGCGAACTAGACAGAAACTCGACTAAAGCAGATTCACTACTGATACTTTCTTTTTCATAAGATTTTACTTGATACTGGAATCCAAAGCGTTCATGCCGGGTCGCCTCACCATACAAAATAAACGTCTCTTCACTATTAATATCCAAAAACGTACCCGTTATGGTAGCGGTCTTTCCTACATACTCTTCCATTTTTGGATCATTTGTTTCTTTAATGCGAAAAACAGCTACAACGTAGCCATTATCTCTATTTTGATAAATAACATTTCTGATTTTCCCCTTGATGTAATTCATACTGCACCTCTTACTTATCTGGTTCTATCGTCTTCATTCGTAGGAAAAGATAATATCTTATGGTCATACACATATTCTTTGGTATCAGGGTCATATACATATACACTCCCATCTTTTAGTACGCCAATTGTATGCTCGGGATTTTTAAAATATAGCCTTTCTCCCCTACCGATGGATACAAATTCTGTAGCTTCATTCTTTTCGTTTACCATAATCCCATATACATTTCCTAAAGAATCAAAATAGACAAGATAGCCATTTTCGTCTAAAAAGTAAGTTCTTCCTTCCGAATCTATTTGGACTTTATTAGGGTCATAGACATACTTGTGAGGACTAAGTGCTACTTCTTTTTGAAGAAGCCCTTTTTCACTATATGAAAAACCGTTTTCTAGGTCTTCTAATATTTTATCAGCTTTATGTTCTCCAGTTAGAGGCATTGTTGTTACTTTAACATCACTACTTAACTCTGGGTCATTTTCCCAATCAAAAAATTTTTTTTCCATTCTTTTTTCACCTCTTTCATTATACCGTAATTTTTTCATTTAAACAAGATGTTAAGCTAGCATAAGCAATGTTATTTTTAATTCCGTTAATCTTACATCTATATGTTTGATTTAATTTATATTCACCATTTAAATATACTTTAATATAATTAGACGTAAACCCAACTGTGAAGTCATTCACATATTCTTCGGTAAGTATATCTAGTTCTTTCCCGATAAATTTTTTTAAATATTCTTCTTCTAGTTCCTCAGATAGCTTAAGTAATTGATGAGTTCTTCTCTTTTTTGTTTCGTTATCTATTTGGGGCATCGCCGCTGATGAGGTTCCATTTCGAATAGAGTATGGGAAAACATGAAGTTTGCTAAATTTCATTTCTTTGCAAAAATCTACATACTCTTGAAAGCACTCCTCTGTTTCATAAGGATGTCCCACAATACAATCGGTTGTAATAGAAATATCGGGACGGATTTTTCTAATTTCTTTTATCTTATCTCGAAAATATGCAGTATCATACTTACGATTCATTCGTTTTAAAACAGTATCACTTCCACTTTGCAGTGGAATGTGTAAGTGATTTGCTATTTTTGGTTCTTTTGCTAGTAGATCCAAAAACTTATCATTTAATTCCGTAATCTCAATACTAGAAATACGAATCCGTTCTAATCCTTCTATTTTTGCTAATTCTTTGATTAAATCACTTAAGTCTCTTCCTTCGTCATTATAACTACCGGTATGAATACCTGTTAAAACAATTTCTTTGTGCCCGTTCAAAACGAGTGTTTCCGCCTCTTCAATCACGGTTTCAAACCTTTTAGACCGAATACTTCCCCTTACAAAAGGAATAATGCAATAAGAGCAAAAATTATCACAGCCATCTTGGATTTTAACAAATGCTCTAGTATGGGTTGTAAATTTACCTACTTGCATATCTTCAAAGTCTAAGGCACGTTCTTTTGTAAAGTACTGATATTTTTGATGATCTTTTAAATATTTTGTGATAAGAAGAGCAATCTTGCTTTTCTCTTTGTTTCCAAGTAAAATATCTATTCCCATATCAAGATACTCTTCTTGATGATTTTGCGTGCTGCATCCAACAACTATTAAAATAGCATTTTCATGTTCTCTTCTAGATTTTCTAACAAGTTTTCTAGACTTCGCATCTGCTGTATTGGTTACACTACATGTATTGATGATAATAATATTAGGATTTTCTTCATCATAAAGATAGCCAGAGGCAAGTAATGTTTCTAGCATATATTCACTTTCATAAGTATTTACTTTACATCCTAAAGTTATAATTTTAAATTTCATATATACCCCCTTATGTCATTTAATTTAATTTTTGCTGTAATTGTTTTAAAGCTTCTAAAAAAGCCTCTTCTTTTTCATAAGATATAACTGATACTTTTAAGTTTGGCTCTATAGAAACATCCTTATTTACTAAGTTGTCTAAGTCAACTTTTTTTACAGTTAAATCTTCACTTAAATTCTCTTCTTCGGAATAGTTAATAGCAAAATCATTCTTCCTTTTTAACAGTTCTTCATAGCTGATAATAGCTTTTTCTTCTTGTTCTTCTTCATATTTATTTAAAATTACTGCTCCAGGTTCTGCTTGTTCTAGCGCTTCTGTTATTTCTTTTAAACTGGTGATTTCACTATTTTCTTGGTTATCATCTATTTTTTTGTCTGGTAAATTATTATTGAAAGTGATATTATTATCCTCTTCAATATGATTTTCCCTTATAAAATATATTAAAACAATTATTAATAACATTAGAGCTAAAACTGCGAAAAAGAAAACTACATCTACAAAAGAAAGGGTTTTTAAAAAGTTTATTGTGTCATCAATAATTTGCATAATAATATCACCACGCTTTTATTGTACCAAAAAAATGCCAATTAATAAAGAGGCATTTTCACATTTACACTTGTTTTTCGTTTTGTTTACATTAATTTACAATGTATGGATCATCGATCGTTCCTGTTCCGCTTACGGAAACAGTTCTGTTTAAACTAATCACTGGTCTTAAACTTCGGTATAAAGAGCCAGATATATCATCTGTTAAGGATCCATTTTCATCAACGATAAAGGGATAGAAATTATCCTCATCGCTACTAGATAAAGAAGAAGTCCACCAAAGATTATCAATTTCTTCGTTATATAAGTAAAATTCTGTATTATCTTCATCATATAGACCACCAGCATATATAAATTCATCAGCACTTAGAAGGCCTATTTTACTTGTATACCTTTCTCCTAAACAATTGAATGTCGATATCTTGTTGGTGACAATTCTTGTATAAGCATTATAAACGCCATTTGTCGAACTTGATTCACTGCAAAATTTAGTAGTTGCAATAGAGCTGTTATAATCGCTTAAGTTGCTTTCATAGTACTGTGTTAAATAATTTTGAATATCGGCATTTTCTAAATCTTCATATCCTTCTATTTCCGTATTATAATTAGCTAGTGTATCACTAATATCGTTTGCTATTAATCTAACACTTCCATCACCGTTGATACGGATGATTCTCCAAGAGGATCCAGCAAAGGATACGTAATTGTTAGTCGCAGCACCTCTAAAATAGTAGGTTATGCCATCATCGTCCGTATTTTTTATCAAACCTTCAGAAGTCGTACTAATTTCTTCGCCTACACTTGTTAAAGCACTTTCTTTTGCTTCATTTTGAGACAAAATTGTCATGTAAAAATATTCTTTTACTTCATCTAATTTGGCTATTTCAATATCAAATGTCGTACTAGAATTATTACTTATGTGTAAAATGAAGTTTTGAGTTTCTAGAGGCTTGATGATAATATTATCTACAACAACGTTTTCTTCTTCACTCAGATTTTGAGTGGTATTGGATACTGGAGCATTGGCGCTTGTGATATAATAAGTAACATTGCTATTAAAACTGCTAATGTCAGATAGCTTTATTTCATAATTAATGTCGTTACTACCATTGTTTGTTACTGAAAATCTAAATTCACCATTTCCTATAATATTAGAACTATCTAAATAATTGATCGATAAATCATCTTGAACAACTACTAAAGTTTCGTTGCTAATTACTTTATCATAAAAAAGATAACCAACGCCAATTAAAGAAATAATGATAATTAAAAAGCCAATAAATGTTAAACTTCTTTTATACCCGATTTTCATCTAATCAATCCTTTTATTAAAGTATACAGAGATTGATCCAAAATGTCAACTAAGATTTCTTTAAAGTTCGTATTAATGACGATGGTTTTTGTCGTATATCCTCTAGTCTATCTTCTTCTACTAGTTCATTAAAGTAGAGGTTTCCCCCTTCTACTAACTCTACTCTTCCTTCTTGACTACTATCATTGGAACGAAAAGATAAGTAATTGTGGGCGGTCAAATCACTTGTGTTGCTTAGAAAATCTATTACCGCTTGGTATCCAGGTAGATCAAATCTTCCTAAATATTTTTGGTATGCTTTACTTTCATAAACAGTAAACTGGCTAGGAGCAGTCATTTGAATATATAGATTATCGCCAAGATAATTGACCCAAGTTGAGCTTATAATACGATTATAGGCAGCATTAATTACATTATGTGCTTCTTCATAATTTGTACCATCACCATTTGCCTCAGCGATAGCAATGGCAGCGCAAGTATCAAATTCTTCAAAAGTAAGATTATAGTTTGTTAATATTTGGCTTATCTTTTCTTCATTTGTTAAATTTTCTTCTGAAATATCTGGGCTTGATTTTACCATCAATTCTTTTGAATCGTTTAAAGCTATTGCATAAGAAGAAGGTACTTCAGTTATTTGCTTTTTATTACTTAAATTAGTCCCGGACATTATATATATATAGAGGGATAATAACACTCCACTGGTTATTTCTATTTTATATCTAGTTAATACATTTTTTATTGCTTGTAATTTTTTGGTATCGCTTCCAAACATATTCCATAAATTCATTTTTTCACCACCCTAAATGTTTTTTGACAACAATGTTTAGAATAATACCACAAATAAATCTATTTTTCAACCCCTTCTGTGTAAAATTGGTGTAAAGAAAAAAGAAAGCTATGATTCGCTTTCTTCTAACATCGTCGTAATAAAGAGGCCATATCCTGTTGTTACATTGTCGGTTACCACATGTGTGACAGCACCGATTAACTTGCCATCTTGAACGATTGGAGAGCCACTCATTCCTTGGACGACTCCGCCTGTTTTTTCCAGAAGTCTTTCATCTGTTATTTCAAAAGAAATATTTTTGATTTCACTATTTTCATTAATCTTTATTATTTCGATTGTGAATGCTTCTACTGTTTCGTCTTCAAGAACAGTATAGATGGTGGCATTTCCAATTTTTACCTCTTCAGGTTCGGCTATTTTAATTAAAGCTGATTCGTCATATTCTTCTGTGTATGTTCCATATATTCCATATTTGGTGTTTTTATCAATGTCACCATATACCGTGTTGTAATAAAACTTAGCATTTTTGCTACCAGGATTTCCATTTGTACTTTCATCAATACTGGTTATTTCATTTCGAAAAATAGAACCAGTTTTTACTTCAACAATTTTAGATGTATTAGACTCTAGGACTTCATGCCCTAAAGCTCCATATGTGTTTGTTGCCGGATCAATAAATGTTAGAGTTCCGATTCCTGTTATGCCATCTTTGACGTAAAGTCCCGTTTTATAAACGCCATTATCTAAAAATAACTCAATTTCACAAGTACTTTCCTTATTTCCTCTTAAATAGGTAATCTCAATAGCTTCTTCATCTACATACTTTTCTAAAGCACTTGATAAATCCTCAATTGACTCAATTTCCGTGTCTTCAACCTTGGTGATAATATCGCCTTCCACCAGGTCTGATTTATGATATTTTCCATCAATCTTGTAGAAGCCGATAACCATTACGCCATTACTTTCTATATTTATGCCAATTGTCGATCCGCCTAATATAACTTCCGAAGAGTATGCTAAGACATTTAAAGGAAAGGCAAGCATACATAAAAAAACTATAAACTTTTTCATACTAATCACCATTAATAGTATGGTAGTTTATAGCCTTTAGAAACTTACAATAATTGGTCTTTGACAATTTTTACTAGTATTGACGACCAAAGTATAATCGATATTTCGCTTTTTTACCACAGACAACGCAATTGGTATGAATTTCTTCATCTTCAATTAAACAACGACTTTTCATGCTGAATTCATCTTTAATTTTATTTTCGCAAGTTTCATCGCCACACCAATTGGCTTTAAT
Source organism: uncultured Bacilli bacterium (assembly GCA_944327405.1). GTDB lineage: Bacteria > Bacillota_I > Bacilli_A > RF39 > UBA660 > Caccenecus. Next base: position 19,452 of record CALVHK010000006.1, read on the forward strand.
AAATCCAGGTTTATACTTGGCAATATTTGTAAATTCATCCCATGTGTTAGCCTCATAAATCATGCTATCTCGTCGTTGTAAGGCTTTATCATACATGTTTTTTTGGATATTTTCAAATAACTCAGGTAAATGATCTACTACCTCTGATACTGGATATTTTATTTTTTCTAAAGTATCTCTCCTTACAACCGTGATTTCATCTGATTCTAAGTCTCTAGCTCCTATTTCAATACGTACTGGGTATCCCTTAATTTCAGCTTCTGCAAACTTAAATCCCGGGGTTTTATCACGGTCATCAATTTGATAAGAGATGCCTTTAGTATTTAGCTCAGAAGTAATTTTATCCGTTACCGTGCGAACTTTATCATGATCGCCGATTGGGATAATCATTACTTTAGTTGGAGCAATATTTGGTGGTAAGACAAGACCTCGATCATCTCCATGAACCATGATTAGAGCTCCAATCATTCTGGTCGTTACTCCCCAACTCGTTTGATACGGTGTTTTTAAGGTATTATCTTTATCTAAAAACTGGATACCAAAAGATGCAGCAAAACCATCCCCAAAATAATGACTCGTTCCATTTTGCAGAGCTACTCCATCATACATCATAGCTTCAAGGGAATAGGAAGCTACGGCACCAGCAAACTTTTCTTTTTCGGTCTTTTTGCCAACAATTACTGGTATAGCAAGATCATTTCTTTGAAAATCTTCATAAATATGAAGCATTCTTAAAGTTTCTGCAATTGCTTCTTCTTCGGTAGCATGCATCGTGTGTCCTTCTTGCCATAAAATTTCTCGACTTCTTAAAAATGGTCTGGTTGTTTTTTCCCATCTTACAATCGTACACCATTGATTGTATAATTTTGGTAAATCTCGGTAAGATTTAATAATCTTTTTATAGTAATCACAAAATAACACTTCACTGGTTGGTCTTACACATAAACGTTCTTCTAAGCACTCACTACCTCCCTGTGTTACCCAAGCTACTTCTGGAGCAAAGCCTTTAACATGTTCTTTTTCGATATTAAGTAGACTTTCGGGAATAAACATAGGCATCTGCACGTTTTCATGACCTGTTTCTTTGAATTTTTCATCCAATATTTTTTGCATGTTCTCCCATATCGCATAGCCATAAGGACAAATAATCATACTTCCCTTGACACTGGAGTAATCTACTAATCCAGCCTTTTTAACGACATCGGTATACCAAGCTGCAAAATCTTTATCACGAGATGTAATATCTTTTATCTCACTCATTTTATTCCTCCACTTTAAAATCAACTAACTCTTTATTTTCATTTAAAATTTTATTTACTTTTTCGGTAGCATGATTTAGTTTTTCGCTACAATATTTCGCTAGTTTCATAGCTTCCGTATATTTTTCAATCGCTTGATCTAATTCTACATTACCACTTTCTAATTCTTTTACAATAACTTCTAACTCTTTTAGAGCATCTTCAAATGATTTTTCCATCAGTATCCTCCTTTTCAATATTTATACTTCTAATTAATCTTAATACATTTTCATCTTGCATAAATTCTTCGTTTAGCATCTCTTCACCCATTGGGTCCAGAACTAATTTATTGATTGCCGTTGTTCTTTTGCTATATAACTCTTTTAACACATTATGTATTTGTTCTAAGAGCTTTTCTAATTCTTCAATTTGACTCTCAATATGACTCATTTGTTCTTGATAATTATCTACCGTGTTTTGTTTTTCCCGTAGCAAGACTTCTAATTTTGTTAAACGCTCTTGAACTTCATCTGGGTTCCGATTTTTTACTTTCTTTAATTTTTTGTTTACTTTCCTTTTTGCCGTTACCTCACTGTATGTAGCAATTCCTATTAAAACAGCGTTAACTAAAAGTAGAAGAATATCGATAATAGCTGTCGGTGTTGCAGCAATAGATAGCATAAGCAGTGCTAATGCAAGAACTCCAAATATGACAAGCCGAAAATTCAAATAAGATTTATAATTTATCATTTTTTCTTTTTCTTTTAAAATACTTTCTAATTCTCTAAATTTTTTTACTATTTTTTCTAATGAAGAAATTTCTGCCACTTCTTCCGCTTTTTTAACTTCTAAATTGAGTCTAGTTCTGTTTAAGTCGTCTTTCTTAATTCGTACTCCTTCATATTTCTTTGTTATTTCTTGAATATTTACTTGAAATGTATCCATAAACCCTCCTAATTAATTTTATTAATTGTCGCATCAAATTCACCAACATGTAATCTTACATGAATTTGATCGTTTACTTTTAAATTCTTACTATCCTTTATAACTCTATCATCTTTCGTAACTAAGGAATAGCCTTTTTCGAGTATTCCTAAAGGATTTACTAATTTTAGAGTATTAATAAGCATTTTATAATTATGATCACTTTTTAAAATAATACTCTTAATCGAATTATATAATACTTTTTCAGAAAACTCTAATTTTTCTTTCTTGACTTGATATAATCCCATAGGATTTTTTAAAACATACGATGACTTAATATTATTTAAACGTAACCCATAATTATCAAGCATTTTCTGAATAAAATTATTTAAAGTATCAATCATATTATCTAACTTTTGTTCTTTGATTTCATATAGAGATAATGGATTTTTTAAAATATATGAATTCTTAATATTATCTAGTCTTAGTTTGTTTTTATGTAAGAAATTTGCCATAAACTCATTGGTACGAATTTTATACGTGTCTATCATATGTGTGATTTCACTGACAGTCGGGACTGCCATTTCGGCAGCTCCAGTTGGAGTTGGAGCACGTAAGTCAGCGACAAAGTCAGCAATGGTAAAATCCACTTCATGTCCTACAGCACTAATAATGGGTGTTTTTGCCTCATATATTGCCCGAGCTACAATCTCTTCATTGAAAGCCCATAAATCTTCAATCGAACCACCACCACGGCCAACAATTAAAACATCTATGTCGTATTTACCACTATCCGCTTCTTTAATTTGCCTTACAATATCTGGTGCTGCATCACGTCCTTGAACGAGGGCTGGAAAAAGAATGGTTTCGGTTGTTGGAAAACGTCTAGCAATAGTAGATATTATGTCTTTAATGGCAGCTCCAGTGGGAGCTGTAATAATACCCACTCTCTTAGGTATTTTAGGAATTGGTTTTTTGTGTTCTTCTCGGAACAAGCCTTCTTTGGATAACTTTTCTTTTAATTTTTCAAACTCGATATATAACGCTCCAAGCCCATCCACTTCCATTTTGTCAACATAAATTTGATAAGTTCCAGCCGTCGGATAACAAGAAATGCGTCCTTCCACAAGTACATTCATGCCATCTTCTGGTTTGAAGTTTAAGGTTATGGCACTCGAGTAAAACATAACGGCACTAATTCTAGATGTATCATCTTTGAGTGTGAAATATAGGTGCCCTCTCGTATGGTTTTTAAAGTTGGATATTTCTCCTTTTAAATATACTTTTCTTAAAAATGCATTTTCATCAAACATACTTTTAATATAAGCATTCAATTCTCCAATACTTAAATATTTATCATTCATAAATCCACCTAAACATTTTCTTCTTTTACTACTTTATCAAGTACAGCATTAATCATTTTTCTGACCGCAACATCACTATATTTTTTGGCAAGTTCTATTGCTTCATTAATAACGACTACGGCTGGCGTATCGGTATATTTAAGTTCATATAAAGCTAAGCGGAGGATAGATGCTCCTGTTTTATCAATTCTGGATATATCCCAATCTTTCATTTTGCTATTTGCTAACCCATCTAATTCACTCTGATAAGTAATGACGCCATAAACCATATCCTTAACAAAATCCGGGACTACTTCTAAGTTATCTTTCATAATATCTTCAATATTACACTCTAAATTATTTTCTTTCATTAAATTGTATTGATATAAAATAATCATAATTTTTTCTCGTAACTCACTACGTGTTGCCATTTACATCACCTTTTTTAATTATATTATACTTTTCTAAATTATTCAATTGATATTTTGCTTTTATTATTAATCCAGTTCGAAAAAAGTTTTTTAGAAGAAAAAGAAGACCTGTTTGCCTTCTTTTATAAAAGTTTAATGCAATTATTATTGTTTTTTAAGTTTTTGAACTTCTTCGATACTCAAACCAGTATGTTTAGCAATTTCTTCTACTGATAAATTTGAATGTAGTAAGCTTTTAGCTATTTCAACATTTCTTTGCTCACGTCCTTCAGCAAGTCCTTTTTTGTGTCCTTCGACAAGGCCTTTTTCATGCCCTTCAACAACTCCTTTATTCGTT
>CALVHK010000007.1 GCA_944327405.1 uncultured Bacilli bacterium
CTTGCCTGTGTTGCTTATATCCTTTACACATGGGCAAGATATACATATTTGTTTGGAGTAGAGTTTCAGCTCTACTCTTGTTTTTTGTATAAAAAAACATAACGCTTGGTTATGCTTTCTTGATAAGAAAATCTACTAGTTCTTCTGGGTCTTTATGGTTTATCGCTATATCATAGATGATATTTATGATTGGCATTTTAATTTTTCTATTTTTTGTTAGTCCTTTAATAGAGAGTAGGGTATAGTAACCTTCGGTTGTATTCTTGCTTAGATATTCTTCTATTTCTTCTTCGCTTTTTCTTTCACCAAGAAGTTTTCCATATCGGTAATTTCTACTTTTTGGTGAACCTGCTGTAAGCATTAAATCACCAATACCGGCAAATGATAGAATTGTTTTAGGATTACATTCCATTTTAACAAGTAGTTCTTTAATATCATGCATTGATTCGGTAATTAAGAAGGCTCTTGTGGATTCACTGAATCCTAGACCGTCTAGCATACCGGCAGCAATAGCTATTACATTTTTAACACTACCACATAATTGTGTTCCATATAAATCTCTATTTTCTCTTAATTTTAGTCTTTCGTTACATAAAGCTAGACTAGTATATTTATAAGCTTTTTTGGTTGTTACAGAAGCAGACATGGCTACTGGTTCAGCATTAATTAAGTCAATAGCAAATGTTGGTCCTGATATAACAGCAATATGTTTTGCCTTTAACTCAGTTCTAACTATATCTGATAAGAATGAATAAGTATCATTTTCTATTCCTTTAGAGGCAATACAAATAGGTGTTAGAGTGTTGAAATATTTCTTCATATTCATAACCGTTTGTCTAACATACTTAGCCGATGTAGCTAAAACAACAAAATCCGTGTTTTCTAGTGCTTCTTTTAAATCGCTAGTAACTTTAATTGTCTTAGGGATTATTGCGTCTGTAATGGGCTTTAAATCATGTAATTCGCGAAAATGTTTCGCTAATTCTTCATTTTCCGTCCACATACGCACTTTGTGCCCATTACTTGCCATGTCTAGTGCTAGAGCAACTCCATAAATTCCTGTTCCAATTACACTTATATTCATTTTCCACTCCTCATTTCTTCATATATTTTATTTAAATTTGCTTCATACTTATTATCTTTTTTATGATAGTATTTTTTATTCTTTAATTTATCTGGCATGTATTCTTGTTTGATGTAATCATTTTTATAATTGTGCGGATAGATATATTCCGGAGAACCATCAATAATATGTTTAGGAATACTTCCCGAAAGTCCTTTATTAATATCGTTTATGGCGGCATCAATAGCAAGATAAGTACTATTACTTTTTGGAGATAATGCCATTTCGGTTACGATCTCAGCAAGAGGAATTCTTGCTTCGGGTAGTCCTACTAGTTCTGCAGCTTGTATCGCGGCCATGACTTTGGGACCAATCCCGGGATTAGCAAGCCCAATATCCTCGTAAGCAATCACACTCATTCTCCGATATATACTATCTAGGTCACCAGCAACAATGAGTCTTGCTAAATAATGAAGAGATGCATCAACATCACTTCCACGAATCGATTTTTGAAAAGCACTTAACACTTGATAGTGACCGTCTTCATCTTTATCATGAAAGAATACTGGTTTGTTATTGATCTTTTTAATATCTTCTATGGTAATATTATGATTTGTTGTCGCATAATATGTGACTTCAAGTGTATTTAGAGCAGACCGGAAATCTCCAGATGATAGGGTAGCGATGTATTTTAAGGCATCAACATCAATGTTTAAATCTGGTAAATATTCTTGGGCTTTCTTTAATCCTTCTATAATATCTTCCGTGTTTAATTCTTTTAATTCAAAGATTTGGCATCTACTTCTAATCGCTGGATTAATCTTGTGATAGGGATTGGATGTGGTTAGACCGATCAGAATAATTAACCCTGATTCAATATGAGGAAGCAATATATCTTGTTTATCTTTATTCATCCGGTGAATTTCATCAATTACTAAAATCATTTCCCCGTACATTTTGGCTTCTTCTATTGCTATATCAAAGTCTGCTTTATTATTGGTTGTTGCATTTAAAAATTTAGATCTTATATGAAGTTCATTAATTAAAGCACTAGCTATACTCGTTTTCCCGATTCCTGGACGACCATAAAGAATCATAGAAAAAATCTTGCCATTAGCGACTAAATTCGTTAAAACTTTACCTTCACCAATTAAGTGTTTTTGGCCGATGACTTCACTTAATTTTTTGGGTCGGAGTTTGTTTGCTAGTAATTCCATGTTATCACCTATAAATCCATTATATCATATTTTTAAAAACTTAAATACTGTTATTTCAATATTATTATATAATACACTTGTATGTATGTCAATATTTAGTTTTTTGTGGTATAATTTAATATAGGTGAGGATATGAAAAAAGACGAATTAGTGGAAATATTTAAAATTAACCCAGAGTTAGATAAATATATGAATGAGTATTTGGCTAGTGAATACAATACAAGCAAGAATACTAGAGATAGTTATGCGACCGATCTTTATTTGCTCGCTAAATATTATAAGAACCAAAATATAAAAACACTTAAAAAAGAAGACATCCAAGAGTATTTGCGTAAATCTAATAAGGCCAGCAAAACCAAAGCTAGGTATTTGACAACGATCAATCATTTTTATCAGTATTTGTGTGATAATAATATGATTAAAGTAAATCCTTGCGATGGAATTAAAATGCCAAAATTAGAAAAAAAACTTCCAGAATATTTAACCGTGGAAGAAGTAGATAAACTTTTGGATATAAGGGTTAGTACAGCTTATGATTTAAGGAATAAAGCAATGTTAGAAGTACTTTATGCTACAGGTATGCGGATTAGTGAGCTTTGTAACTTAACGATGAGTAATCTTTTTTTAGAAGATGGGCTTGTCAAAGTCATGGGAAAGGGGAGTAAAGAGCGATTAGTACCGATTAATGATGTTGCGATTGATGCATTAAAGGAGTATCTAAGGTTTGCTCGAAATGATCTCTTGGGTACGAAAACTTGCGAATATGTTTTTGTTAGTTCTCGACATACCAAAATAACTAGGCAAGCTTTCTTTAAATATATTAAGAAATTATGTGTAGAAAAAGGAATAATGAAGAATATTAGTCCTCATATGCTAAGACACTCTTTTGCAACTCACTTACTTAGTAATGGAGCAGATTTAAGAGTAGTTCAAGAGCTACTTGGACATAGTGATATTTCAACTACGCAGATCTATACCCATTTATCCAACGAAAAACTAGAACAAGAATATGAGCATCATCCTTTGATGCATGAAAAAAGCCACCGTTAAGTCGTGGCTTTAATTACTAGCGAGATTCTCTATTAGCTTTAGAACTTCTTTCGCTTTTTTCGTTTCTAGAGTTTCTTGATTCACTTCTAGAATTACGACAATTCTTATTATTTCTAGAGTTCTTATTTTCTCTATTATTTTTCATTTTCTTTTACCTCCCACTATTATTATGGTTTAAAAGGCTTACTCCATTCATATAATTTAGGGGTGGTATTATGGAAATTATTGGTGCTTTACTAGTTTCTACCATAGCCGGTTTATCAACGATGTTAGGGGCTTTGGTTATCTTTTTTAAATTCAAGAGTGAGAATGTAAACAAGTTTATTACGGCATCTCTAGCATTTTCTTTAGCCATCATGATTGGTATTAGTGTTACTGATTTGATTCCAGAATCTACCTATATTTTGCTTTCTAGTTATGGAATAGGAAAGGGGATCTTCTTTTCCATTCTTTCCTTTATTATTGGTTTCATTTTAGTTAAATATTTGCATAAATTAATGAATAAAACCGTAGAAACAAATGACTTATATAAATTGGGAATATTAAATATGCTTGCTTTAATTCTCCATAATTTTCCGGAAGGTATAGCTACATTTATGAGTTCCTATAAAGATATTCATTTAGGTTTAAAGTTAGGACTTGCGATTGCTTTTCATAATATCCCCGAAGGAATATCTATTGCTGTACCCATTTATTATGCTACTAAATCAAAAAAGAATGCCATATTTAAAACATTCTTATCTGGTATAGCAGAACCTATTGGGGCTATTATCGCTTATATCTTTTTAAGTAAATATATAACAGACATTTTCATTAGTATTATTCTTTTATTCGTAGGTGGAATTATGATTACTTTAGCTATAGAAGTGATTTATCCGAAAGCAAGAAAATATAACTTAAATAAATTCTTGTATTTAGGTCTTATTATAGGAACAGTCTTGATCTTGTTTAATTATTTTTGTTTTTAGTATCATTCAGATTATCTAGAGCTTTTATAATTCTATTTAAAACATAGCTTTTTTCATTGGGATAATAGGTATAAAAAGTTAAAAGTGGGATATTACATTCATTTAATATTTTTTTGACCTTAATATCTCTGGCCTTTCTTTTTGCCTCGTTATGTGATGAGTCATTTAGTTCAATTAATAATAATAATTCGTATTTTTTAGAAAAAATAGCGAAATCAATATTACGAAATAAATCCGTACAATATTTAGTGCCAATTTTATGAATAATACTTGCTAAGTTTAATTGGGGAATAATTATATACTGTTCTTCTAAGGTTTTTAGTTTGTTATAAAACGATAATTCGCTTGCAGTCATAAAATCTTTTCTTATGTATTTTTGAGTCCCCTGAATAGAAGGGGAGAAGGGGTCTTTTTTTACATTTAGTCTGTTATTTATGCAGTAAATAATTATGATACATCATATACATATGAGAGCTTCTAACCATTTAAAATAACATAAACAGTAAAACCCAATTAAACCCATTGTGGTTATTAGAAAATTAAATATTTCTTTTTTCATAGAGTTAACTCCTTTTAAATTTAAATTATTTCTATTATAATACATTTATATATATATTTCAAATTTATTTCCGAGAATGAAGTTAACATAATATATATTTAGCGAACTAATAAATTGCGGTTAAAAAATGCTAAATTTAGTTTATCTTTCTATGTTCTTCTACTTTTTTAGATTTGTTTTAAAGTTGGGTCCTATTCATTACATGCAGGTTAAGAATCATAAATCAAAACCAAAATAAAATTTTTTTAAATAATTTTTAACTAGTTAAGTTGGATTAAAACCTGTGCGTTTATAACCTTATTTTTATAATTAGATAAGGTTAAATACGTGCGCGTATATCCTATTTAATAAATATAATAAGGTTATAATAAATACACGCAAATAAAAAAGAACTGGAAAGGGGGAGTTTCGAGTTCTTATTTTAAATTGCTTGAATACCAATAATAATCACCATTATCATCTTGTTTAAAAGTATGTTCATATAGAGTACCATATTCTTGAACGAATTCTCTAGTAACTTCTGTATCCCCTTCTAATGCAGTAGAGCAGGTGGATATTTCATCATTAGAACTGTTATTAGCGTAACATTTGTTATTTGATACTCTTAAATAGTAATCTGTAATAACAATATCACCATTCATTTTTTCTGATGCTGAATTGAGTAGACGATAAACTGTTGCTTCTGGTACAATTGTTACTTTTGAGGTTTCAGAATTCCCACAATAGTACTCCCCTTCTTCTAAAAAGCAGGCTTCGGTACTGCTGATGTAAAAACTTTCCTCATCTGGTGATTCTTGACCGTATATTTTTTGATATGCATTATTTAAATCATTTTCGCTGATAACTGTGTAGTTGCAAGTATTGTCATCTTCATCACTTGCTAGCCTTATCCCCTCGCCTATTTCACACAAGTTTATATCATTTTCGTTTGTTGTGGTAACTTCTGTTGATTCTGAAGACTTTTCATCATCTGATAAGGCATAGTAAGCCATGCATAATTTGTTTTCGTTAGAAATTGTATCATACATAACTTCTTCACCTGTGTAAGCATTAAGGCCACCACATCGATTAACATCTACTTCACCAAGATAAGTATATAAAGTTTGGACTTGATCGCTTTCTAAATCTAATCTTTTATCTCCTAAAAAGATAACTAAAAGAATAACGACAACAATTATAACGATTCCTATAATACCAATGAACTTCTTTTTCATTTTTATACTTTTCTCGTTTCTATTTCGGCAATTTTTTCTAATACTTCAGCAGCATTTGCTTCGGTCATTTGGTCGTAGCCAAGTTCTCTTAAAGCTTGAATTTTAATTGTGTTTAATTGTTGAGTACGACTTAACTTTTCTTCATTTTTTTGTTCTATTTCTTGGACGAAACGTTTGTGACTTTCTTTTAATTTACTACGACTAGCTCCACCATTGTTATATAGTGTTAAAGCAGAATAAAGAATTCCTTCGAATATAAATTGTTTATCTTCATTAAAAGCATACTCATCTGGGCTAATAAATCCAGTTGTTTTAGACATATAACCTAAAATATATTTTATTTCTGGAACATTATCTACAGATTGTAACATATGATAAAAATAGTTTACAACATGATAGTTTTCTTCTTTTTTATTTTCATCAAGAAGTTTTTCTTTCAATAAATAATTTATATCAGCTAGTAGAGTTTGTGCGTTTTTGTCTAATCCTTTCATGTCAAAATAACTATCCATATCACTTGTTGTTTTTACTCCTTGATTTAGGCGATTTTCTACGGCCATAAGATAATCAGTGGTAATTTTGATATTGCCAATTGAGTCTTCTGAGCCATCTTCAATATCTAACAATTTTAATAATAAAATCTTCTTTTCTTTCGGCCACTTATTTAAGTCTTCCAACTCTAAATAATTATAAACCATTTGTCTAGAAACATTTAAATATTTGGCAAGTCTTACTTTAGAAATGCCTAATTCTTGTAATAATTCGTTTAAACTATTCATAATGATTCTCCTTTTTACTTTACACTCTAATTATAAATTACTTAACACTTATCTGTCAAGTAGTAACTGGATTTTAAAGATACCAAAGTTTGGTGTTATTCTTGTAAATATCTTTAATAAAGCCACATCCTAAGCACTCCTCACCATTATAGAATACACAGGCTTGGCCGGGAGTTACGGCCTTGGCTAATCCCGGATATTTGATTTTGATTTCCTTATCGGTGATTGATTCAATTTCAATTGGTATTTCTTCCCCACGGTAACGGAATTTAGCTGTTAAATTTTTAAGAAGAGGGCCTAGTAAATTAATGTTGTCTAGCGTACAAGCATCACTATATAAGTATTCACTATCTCCAAAAGCTACATATAATATGTTTTTTTCGACATCTTTACCACATACATAGTGTCTTAGTTCACTACCACTTAGTCCAACATTTCTTCTTTGACCGATGGTATAGTTCATAAGTCCAGTGTGTCTGCCAATGACTTCTTTTGTACTTACGTCAACTATATCACCAGGATTTGGTTTTAAATAATTTTTGATAAATTCCTGATAATGGCGCTCACCAATAAAACATATTCCTGTGGAATCTTTCTTTTTGGCTACATTTAGACCAATACTCTCAGCAATTTCTCTTACTTCAGGTTTTGTATATTCACCGAGAGGGAATAATACATTTTCTAGTTGATCTTTGGTAATATCGGCTAGGAAATAAGTTTGATCTTTATTCTTGTCTTTGGCTTTATATAGTTTGCCATCTTTTACTTTCGCATAATGGCCGGTTGCTATGTAATCTGCACCTAATTTTTGGGCTTCTTTCTTAAATAAATCAAATTTAATGAATTTGTTACATAACATATCCGGATTAGGAGTTCTCCCCTTCTTTAATTCTTCTAGAAAATAAGTGAAGACATAATCCCAGTACTCTTTAATAAAATCAACACGATGAAGGGGAATACCTAGAATTTCACATGCGATTTTTGCGTCGTTGTAGTCTTGTTCTTGCGGGCAAATAGATTCATTTAAAGTGGGATTGCCTAAATAGTCATTATTTAAGTTAGCATCCCAGTTACGCATGAATAAGCCTTCTACAACATATCCTTCTTTTTTTAGAAGATAGGCTGCTACAGCAGAGTCCACTCCCCCACTAATTCCAACAATTACTTTTTTCATAATACATCACATGAGTATTATATCATGAGTTATAAATTAAGTAAATTAGGTAATGATAAAGCTTAATTTTAATAGAATGTTACTTCCTATAAAATATAAAAATAAATCATAAATAAAAATAAATAGAATGCTTAGAATCACTTTTTGATAGTATTTTTTTAATATGCTTGGGTCTTCTCCGTTTTGGCGTAAGCTTTTTATTATCATTAAAATGTTTTTAAATATAATGTATAATAGTATTAGATAAAGTAGTTTAATGAAAATATTATATAAAATGCCATAAATAAGACCCGATAAGTGGAAAATGCTTATAAAAGTAAAAATTGAATAACTTATGCAAGTTAGTTCGAATAAAAAGTAAAGTGGAAATAAAAATATGCCTATCACCATTAGAGAACTTGCTATTAATATGGCGAGTACAAGGATATGAAGTAAGATAAAATTAATGTGATTATTTCCTAGTGATGAAGAAATATTTGTTATACTCTCTATTAGGGTTGGATCATCTATCTTTTTGGATAATATAAAGCCTAGTATTAAACTTAGTGTTAGAAAAATAACGAGAATTCTTCTTTGCTTTTTGGTTAGTTTTAAGCTTGTCCCAATCAATTTCATATTATCACCATTAAATTATATTGAAAAAATGATGAAAATATGATAAATTATTATAGAGATCAAAAGAAATGAGGATTTATTATGAGTAAGAGAGCAAGAAAAATATTTGCATGGTGTATGCTAATAGCTATGATTGCAAGTGTGGCAGCGACAGTTATATCATATGCTATTTATAGTTAATTTGGGTAGTTCTGAAAAATTTAAATAATAACATAATTTTTTATATATTTTTTAATAGGAGTGTAGGTTTTTCTTTCAGAACTACGCTTTTATTTTAATATGATATTATAAAAATATCAAGAAAAAGCGTTCGACAAAATTCGACGCTTATTTTCGACATTTTTCACTAATCAAAATATCTAGTAGTTTACTATAAGGAATACCACGTGCTTCCAATAACTTGGGATACATACTGATACTTGTAAAGCCGGGGATCGTGTTTATTTCGTTTAAGTAGATATCATGATTGCTTGTTAGAAAAAAATCTATACGGCTATAGCCTTGTAGTCCAAGTACTTTGAAAGCAGTTTTAGCAATATCTTGAATTCTTTTTTCATCTTCTTTGGAAATATTAGCTGGAATCAAGGTAATACTTTCTTTGTTGTTATACTTGGCATCAAAACTATAAAATTCATCATTGGCTATAATTTCCCCTACTACAGAAGCAAGTATTTTGCCATTTTCTTCTAAAATAGCACATTCAAGCTCTTTTGCCACTATTTCTTCTTCTATTAATACGTGATCGTCTATTGTTAAGGCTAGCTCTATTGCTTCTTTTAATTTTTCTTTTTTTACTACTCTTGTAATTCCTTTGGAAGAACCACTATTGGCAGGTTTTACAAAGACGGGGAATAATAGATTATTTTCCATTCTTTTTAATAATTTTTTAAAGTTTAAAATCTCTCCATTTAAAATATATTCCTTGTTATATCGCCTGAAAGATAAATATGGAGATGTTTTAATATGATTTTGTTCGAGAATCATTTTGGTATATACTTTATCCATCGTAATAATGCTTGGTGCAGGCTTGTTGCCGACATAAGGGATATTCAAGAAATCGAGTAAGTTTGCTATACTTCCATCTTCCCCTGTTTGCCCATGAATCATAATAAAGATACAATCAAAGCCTTTTAAAAAAGAAACTATATCTTTTACTTTCTCTAATTTGGTTGGTAATGATCCAAGGGGTAATGGATTAATCAAAGAAATATCTTCCGTCCATATATAAAACTCATTATCCCAATCTAAATAAATGGGTGTTATATCATATTTTTCTTTATCTAAGTTTTTTATGATGGATGTTGCTGATACTATGGATACTTCATGTTCGTTTGACTTTCCTCCAAAAATAATACCTAATTTCACAATTTACCTCCTGCTTTATTTTATGTTTATTTCGACATTTTTAAGCTTTATTTCTTCAAAAAATGGTTTAAAAGCCGTTGGCAAGGCATATTGTTCTTCTATTTCTTTAGGTTTTTTCCACAAATATTCTTTTAAGGGTTCTTTTAGTTTTATAATATAGGAAGTCATATTCCATACTTGATGGGTAAATATGTGTTTATTCGTTATACTTTTGGTAATATTACCCTCAATATTATTATTTTCTAGATATGCTTTTACAACATTTAAAGATAATTTCCCAGGGACATTTGGAAACTCCCATAAATTATGTAGTAGACCGGGATCTTTTCTTTTACGAATTGCCCACATACCTTCATAAGTAAACAAAAATATAGTATAGTCCAATTCTTTTTTGGCTTTCTTTTCATCTTTTACAGGATATTTGCTCCAAGAGTGGTGTTTATTTGCCAAGCAAAAAGTTTGGAGAGGACAAAGGTTACATTTGGGTATTCCATTGGGAAGACAAATCGTTTCTCCAAGCTCCATTAAACCTTCATTAAAGTCTCCACTTTCTAAAGGAATCATTTGGCTTAATTCGTTTCTGATTTCTTTTTTGGTATTATTTAGGGATATGTTTCTTTTATCTTCTTGGATTCTCGTATATACTCTTAAAACATTTCCATCGACAGTAACAGTAGGCTCATTAAAACAAATGGACGCTATAGCAGAGGCTGTATACTCTCCTATTCCTGGTAGTTTTAAAATTTCATCATAAGTAGATGGAAATATGCCGTTGTAATTTTCTACTATTATTTGAGCGGCTTTTTTAAGATTTCGTGCTCGATTATAATAGCCAAGTCCTTCCCATAATTTTAAAAGTTCATCTTCGGGAATATGTGCTAAGGCAAAAATATCAGGAATACGGTTCATAAATCGTTCATAATATCCTAAAACAGCTTCAATTCTTGTTTGCTGTAACATAATTTCGGAGACCCAAACATGATAAGGATCCTTGGTTTGGCGCCATGGTAATATTCTTTTTTCTTGGTGGTACCATTCTAATAAAAGATATACTAATTTATTCATTTAGTGAATTTACTATTTCTAAAAAGTTCATACCATGACTAGCTTTAATTAAGACAATATCGTTTGCTTTTACAGATTTTTTTAAAAAAGTGATCGCTTCTTTGTTTGTTTCAAAATGAATGCTATGTTCTTTAGCAAATCCTAAATTTTCAGCTTCTTCATTTATGAATTTAGCAAGAGGCCCAACTGTAACTAATACATCTATTTTTTTCTCTAAAATTAATTTGCCAATATTTCTGTGAATTTCTTCGCCATATTCACCTAGTTCTAATATGTCGCCTAGAACTGCTATTTTTCTGCCCGCGAGTTTACTTAAAACATCAAGAGAATAGGAAATAGAATCTAGGCTGGCATTATAAGTATCATCTATGATTGTATATTCTTTAGAATTTATAAATTCCATACGATGTGGTTCGAGTTGTAATTTGCTTAATACTTTTTTTACGTTTTCATGAGGTACTTCTAATAAGTCACTAACAGCAAAAGCAGTTAAAGAATTATATATAAAAGCATCGCCAATCACTGGTATGGATATTTCTTCATTATTTAACTCATATGTACTTCCTTGTTTATCATAAGAAATGTTCGTTGCTTGATAATCGCTTTTGTTATTAATGCCAAAAGTAATTACTTTTACATCTGTATTCATATTCGCCCAATTATGAAGTAAATCATTATCATTATTAATTATAATTGGACCATTTAGGCCATCTAAAATTTCTAGTTTCGCCTTTAATATGTTTTCTCTACTTCCTAAATTACCAATATGACTGGTGCCAATATTTGTAATTACAGCAATATCTGGTTTAGCAATGCTTGTTAGCTTATGTATTTCGCCAGCCTGATTCATTCCCATTTCTAAAACAACACATTCTTCGGCACTATAATTTAGGATGCGAAGAGACATACCAAGCTGTGAGTTTTCATTTCCGATTGTTCTTAAAACGTTGTATTTTGTTTCTAGAGTATCGGCAACAATTGTTTTTGTACTAGTTTTTCCAACACTGCCAGTGATAGCTATTACCGGTACATGAATTTCCTCTCTTTTTCTTTCGGCGGCTCCCATAATAAATTCTAGAGAATTATTTACTAAAATTATGTTTTTACCAGCATATTTCTTCTTTAATTCTAGAGTTAAATCAATATGCTCTAAAATACATGTATCAGCTCCCTTTAAAAATGCTTCTTCAAAAAAGTTATTTCCATCAAAATTTTCACCTTTAATACCTACATAGGTATCGCCTGGGTTAATTGTTCTGGTATCTTTTGAAAAACCGGCAAAAATGTAATCTTCATTACCTAAAATTAATTTGGCATTACTGATTCCTAAACAATCTTTTATTTTCATTTTTATCACCTTTATATATATTTTATCAATCTTTTTTTAAAGTTACAATCTTAAAATAAAGCATCGTAAATTTCTTGGTAGTTTATTACTAAATGAATGTCTAACTTATTTTTAATTTCTTCTGGTATTTCTTCTAGATCTAATTCGTTGGCAGCAGGAATATAAATAGTAGTTATTTTTTGGTTATAGGCCCCAATTATTTTTTCTTTTATTCCACCCACTTTTAATATATCGCCATTTAGGGATATTTCCCCTGTAAAAGCTATTTTACTACTTATTTTTTGGCTTTTAAGAAGACTCAAAAGGCTAGTTACAATAGCACTGCCGGCACTAGGTCCATCCTTTTTGATTGCACCTTCTAAAAAGTGAATGTGAATGTCTTTGATGTTGAAATAAATTTCTTTTAGATTAAATTCTTTTTGATGGGCTTTAATGTAACTTAGAGCTACACTGCAAGATTCATCCATGGTTTTACCGAGCATACCAGTAACTTTAAAATCCCCTTTTCCTTCGAAAACACAGGTTTCTACAGGAATAATCATAGCACCCCCACCAGTTATGCCTAAAGCATTTACTTTGCCTATTTCGTTATGCTCTTTTGTTTCGCTTCTTTCGTATTTTGGTATTCCTAAGTATTCTTTCAATCTTAATTTGCTGATTTTGGTTCTTTTACTAGCTTTACCTAGTAAAACTAACTTGCGAATTAGTTTTTCTAAATTACGATATAAATCTCTTACGCCTGCTTCTAGAGTATACGCACTAATTAAGTAAGATAATATTTCATCACTAATGGAAATAATTTTGCTTTCAATTTTATTTTCTTCGAGTATTTTAGGTATTAAATATTTTTTGGCTATATCTAATTTTTCAATATTGGTATAGCTAGATAAAGAAATGATTTCTAATCTATCTTTTAGAGCATAAGGAATATTATCCATGTTGTTGGCTGTTAAAATGAAGAAGACATGCGATAAATCAAAAGCGTCTTCAATGTAGTTATCAATGAATTCAGAATTTTGCTCTCTATCTAAAATATCTAATAATACTCCGGATGGATCATCTTTGGCATTAATAGTCAATTTATCTATCTCATCTATTAAGAAAACAGGATTATTTGTACCACATTTTCTTAACCCTTGAATGATTTTACCAGGATTAGATCCCATATAGGTTCTTCTATGGCCGGTTAACTCAGATGAGTCATTTAGACCTCCAACACTTATTTTGTAAAATTTACGATTTAGGGCATAAGCAATTTGCCGAGCAATACTCGTTTTACCTACTCCTGGAGGACCTACTAAACAAATAATAGGACTTTTAATCTCACTATTGTTGTTTTTTAGGGCTACATATTCTAAAATTCGTGTTTTAATTTCTTCTAGACCATAATGGTTTTCATCTAATTTCTTTTTTATATCTTCTAAATTATTGTTTTCAAAAGATGAGTGGTGCCATGGCAAATGTAGTACCCACTCTAAATAGTTTCTAATCATGGCATTTTCTGGTGATAAATCACTAGTGTATTCTAATTTTTTTATTTCATTTAAAATCTTGTTATGAGTAGATTTAGGAAGACGAAGACTTTCTAATTCTTGATAATAATTATCTACTACTTCGTTCTTTGATTCACCTAATTCGGTTTCTAAAATCTTTACTTTTTCTCTTAAAATAAATTCTTTTTGACTCTGTTCTAAACTGTTTGCTAGCTCTTTTTCTATTTTTTGATCTAGTTTTAATACTTCTATTTCTACTTTTATATCTTTAAGTAGATTTTTAGCACGATACATAGCATTTATTTCTTCTACGTATTCTAGTCTTTTATTAAAAGACAGGGGAATAAATGAGGTAATGGTATCGGTTAGTAGTGATAAGTCATCAATTAGTTTTAAACTGTTTAAAATACTGTTTGAAATATGATTGGAACAAGATACGTATTCGCTTGTAATTTTTTCTAGTTCTCTTTTTACGGCAGTTTCTTCTACTTCATCAAATTTAGGTAAATCGATATTGGTAATATCCGCTTCTAGAATATCTTCGTTATTGGCATCATTTTTAAATTGGGTAATTTTTACACGATTCATTCCTTTTAGAGTGACTCTTACATTTCCATTTGGTAGTTCAATTCTACTTTTAATTTTACCTACTACGCCTACTTCGGGTAAATCAGCTACTTCGGGTGATTCTTCTACTTGATTATGAGGAGTGATGACTAAAATGAAACGATTAAAGTCTTTTACAGCTAATCTGGTAATTTCCTTACTTAAATCATTATTTAGTTCGATCTTTACTTCTTGATTCGGCAGTAAGATTAAACCCTTCAAAAGTATAATAGGTAAAAGTTCCTTCATAATCTCACTCCCATCAAAAAACTTTTCTTATTATTATAAATAAAAGGATGGCATTTGTCTATACAAAAATAGAAGAAATTATACCAAAATTTAGTAAATTTATTTTTTAAATGCTTTGGTAAATTTAGGCCATATTCCAACTTTGTTATGAGTGTGTTCTGGCAGCTGGTAAATATCATGGCCGGGATATTCGTTTCCTTCTACAAGAATAGGCCCTTTTGTAGAAAAACAGACATCCCATCCAATGTAGCGCATTTCGGGAACAATTTTGCATGCTTCTTTTACTAATGCTAAAGCTTTATCCCAATCTGGGAACTGGAATCCTTTAATTGATGCATTTGTCTTAGGATGACGATCATACAAATTCTTCTGTTTATCAATGGCTTTATCAATAACTTCACCTGTCTCTTCATTTACAGGGGCTACCATGCCTCCGCTGTTGAAGTTATCAACGTATTTACCATTGCCAATTCGAAAGTATGCACAAATAATATGAGGAGTTCCTTCATCATCTACGATAGTCACAATACGGACAGTATTAATAGAATCAGGATAAATTGAAGCAACACGCTTATCTTGTTTAATTACTTCTTCTAATTCATAATTCATGCCTTCATTAGTCAAATAATCATATATTTCATCAAGTGACTTATAGTCTTTAATATTTATCTTTTCAATTCCTTTACCACAAGTACCTACAACAGGTTTAGCCATAAAAGTAGAATGCTTTTTTAAGAATGCTAGGACATCTCCCTTGGAACTGGTATTTACATCAATAAAGTCTCGTTTGATAAAATCTTTAAACAGGGTATTAAACTCTGTTTTATTTCTAAATATGTGATTATATTCCGGATTATTATACTTCTTGATTAAATCGTTATTTCTTCCTCTTGTAATATATGTATCTCTTTCTTCATCCGTTAAATTATACATTTCGAATAAATCATAATCCATGTATCCAGCACCATAATTTAAAGCACACTTACGCATATCATTAAATATAGAAATTCTAGATTTTCCAGTTTTTTTATGAATGCTGTTAATTTTATTTAGCATTGTTTTATAATCCATGTTTAAGGCTCTTTTAAATACATACTTTATGTTTGGCATATTATCACTCTTTTCTTAATTATTATAACATACACTTTTTATTATCCAAAGAAAAAGAGAAGTATTCGTACTTCTCTAAGTTTTTATGTTTACAACGTGTTTACACTACAACATATGGGTTAGTTGATGTTCCAGTTCCACCCAGTTCAAATAGAGTATCTGCCTTCAGATTTATTACTGGTCGAACACCCCACGGATCATACACATAGCCGTTGCCAAAGGAGCCAATATCACCCACATTGAACACAGAAGCGTCGCTGCCGCTAAAGAAAGAAGGAGAGATAGTCCAATAAAATTGGTTTGTAAATAGGTAATATCCAATATTTCTTGTTCCATATACTCCACCAGCATAAGCTACTTCATCTGCGGTAATTAATCCAATCGGATAAGTTAAAGCTTTATTTCCCTGATTACTATCATTTAGAGTAAATAAATCAGTACTATTACTACACTTATAAAGTGGATTTTTATTATAATTTAATCGATTAATTGCTGCATATTCAGTATATGTTGTTCCTGTCCCGGTTCCACTTGATGGTGTTCTATCTCCACAGAATCCAGCGTTGGTATCAATATAACTTGAGTATCCTGCATTTTGGATGTTTGTTAGATACCAATTATCTAATACTCCTTTAATAGTACTACTTGTTCCTAGTCCATGAACTTCACCACTTGTATACATATATCCTACATACATATTATCTCCTCGCTCAGTATTGAATGCACTTGTTCCTATTTGTGTTCCTGTTCCTGTAGTTGCTGTACTTGTTCCATTATAGATTAAACGAATGCTACCATCTCCATTAATTCTGATAATACGCCAGTAGAATCCTGCAAATGATATCCAGTTATCCGTTGGATTCCCTGCAAAGTAGTAAACTTCACCATCCTCATCATATTGGCTACTATCTGCTGATTTATAAATAGTACCTGTTGTTGTATTTGTTACTGTAGAACTGAAGCTTGTTCTTGTTAATACGGTTGGATAATTAGCAAGTAATCCGTTTACTGTTAATCCATCAACTTCCGTTTCTGCACTACTTGTTACTGTTGTAATATTCCCTGCTTCATCTACTGCTTGTATTGATAGATTGTAGGTAGTTCCACTCTCTAAATTGTTAAATGTATAAGAGTAACTGTTATTGCTAGTATTTACTGTTTCATAACTACTTCCACCATTACTACTAAATCTATACTCAGCTATTCCACTGTGTGAATCACTTCCATTTACTGTTATTGTTATACTATCGGTTGATACTTCTGTATTTGTTATACTTAAGCTCGGATTTGTTCCATCGACTAAATATCTTTCACTACAACCTTCCCCTGTTATTCCATATTCATCAGTAATGCTTATACATAATCTTTGACTATTTGCATTATCACTTAGTGTTGTTGTAAAACTATTGTTAGATAATGTTGCACTTGTATTTGGAGTACAAGTATCATTTGTAGTTACACAATATAGTACTTCATGATTATTTGTATAACTTGTTATATTACTAGTTATAGATACTGATTTATACCAGTTGTTTGATCCCGCAGTGGTTGTTGTTGTAAATAATACACTTGGACTTGTATACTCATTACTACTTTTTTCTAC
Source organism: uncultured Bacilli bacterium (assembly GCA_944327405.1). Classification (GTDB taxonomy): domain Bacteria; phylum Bacillota_I; class Bacilli_A; order RF39; family UBA660; genus Caccenecus. The sequence continues at coordinate 17,479 of CALVHK010000007.1, forward strand.
TGTAATACTCCCATTGATTAAACTATCCATATCACTATTTTGATTTTCTTCATTATTTGGATATTCTATTTCTACATAGTAATATACTCTATTACCATCAGTAGTAGTTAATAATACCTCATCACTTACTAGTATAGTTTTAGCGTCTGTGCTTGATTGAGTGATTGTTCCACTAGATATTACTTCACCTAATTCGTTTATATTTGTTCCATTACATGTTTCATAATATCGTAAAGTTCCATCAACAACACTTTGTTCTTTCGTGCAATTATAACTAGCACTAATATTAGTTGTAGTTCTATACACCTTATAATTGATATCTGTTTCAAAAGTATTCGTTCCATTGAATATAACATTAAAAGAGATTGGTTCATTATCACCAGTACCTACTACTTCAATACTAGATATTGTTTTATGACCGGGGTAAATATCTACTTCACTTACATTGATATTACCATTTGCGATAATACCGGATGATTCAATGGTTGCTGTGGTTGCTGTACCCATACTACCACCACCTTCAACTCGTGAGGTGGCAACAAAATAAGCATATGATAAGCCTGTAGAAAGTAAGAGTACTCCTACCAAATAGATTGCTAAATATTTTTTGTTTTTGAAAAAATTTACTACTTTCATAAATACCAACCTTTACTTTATTAATGTACGAAAATGTTTATTTTATTCTCATATATTATTCTATTTTATATTTCTAGTATATAATATTTTTGGGTAAAAATCAATATATTTGTGAATATTTTTAACGTTTCACCTAATTAAAAAGAACGCATCAGCGTTCTCTTAGTTATTGTCTTTTAATATTTCAATGGCTTTATGCATCTTCATATCGTATTTTACAATATCTCTAGATCCATAAGCTTTTAATAATTCTTCTTCAGTAATTCCGTAGTTTTCTGCCATTTCTTTTGATTTAGCAGCTACTTCTTCATCTGTAAAGTCGATGTTTTCTTTATCGGCAATTGCTTCTAATAAGTAACGATATTTTATTCTCTTCGTTGCTTCTGGTTCCATTTGCTCATGTAATTTTTCATGAGTCATACCAGTAATTGCCATGTAATCTTCTAACTTAATTCCTTGCATTCTTAGTTGTTCTTCAAATTGATGAATCATACGATGTACTTCATCATCAATAATTTCGGGATTAATTTCTACTTTCATGTTGCTGCTTGCTTTATCTAAGCATTTTTCTACGAATTCATCTTCAATTTCGGCATTTTTACGATCAAGTAATACTTTTTCTACTTCTTTAGTAAATTCTTCTTCAGTTTTGATATTATCATAACCTAGATCTTGATAAAAGTCTTCGTTTAATTCTGGAATAATTCTTTGTTTAATTTCTCTTACGGTTACATTAAACGTTACTTCTTTCCCTTTCAAATTTTCTACATAATCATCTGGGAATTTTAATTTTAATTCTTTGGTTTCATCAAGATGCATTCCTACAACACCTTCTTCAAAGCCAGGAATGAATGTGTGAGAACCAATTTCTAGTGGATAGTTTTCTCCTTTGCCACCGTCTAGAGATTTGCCATCTACAAATCCTTCAAAATCAATAACAGCAGTGTCACCTACTTCAACAGCACCATCTTCTTTTGGAGCTATTTCAGCGAATTGATCGCGAATTCTTTTAATCTCAGCATCTAATTCTTCTTTTGAAACTTTGGCTTTTTCTTTCTTTAGGCCAAGATTCTTATACTCTCCTAAAGTTACTTCCGGTTTGCTAATGATAGTAAATTTAAAAGTAACTTTGTTTTCATTAATTTCTTCAATATCTAGTTTTGGTTCTACTACTGGCATACTTTTCGCTTCTTCCAAAGCCTTTTTATATGCTTCATCCATGACAAAATCAACAGCATCCATGAATAGTGATTCTAAACCAAAATTCTTGATATAGATATCTTTAGGAGCACTTCCTTTTCTAAAACCATCGATTTTAACTTCTTTGTTTCTTTTTTTAAATGATTTGTCTAAAACTTTTTGCCAAGCTTCACCTTCCATAGTAATTGTAATTTCACTCACGTTTTTCATAATTTACATCCTTTCAAATTAGTTTTATTATACCTTAAATTGGGAATTATTACAAGTAAAAGATAGGATAAATCTTTTATCTTTTCAAAACAGGACAATCTTTTTTTACATACTGCTTTAAAAAGTTGATTTTATCTAGAGAGTTATCAAAGATGAGGTCTGCTAGAAGTAAAGCATCTTTTATGTAAATTTCTTTATAGGTATCAAAGTGTTTAGGCTTTAGTCTTTGAAATAACCTATTGATTAACGCTTCGTCATAAGCATCACTAGTTACATAAAGCATTATTTTAAGATAGACATTAATGGTATTTTGAATCATGCTTTTATCTAATGTGCCATTGGCGCATCTAATCTCAATCATGTTGTTTGGCTCTTCCGTGCTTGTTAAAGATGTGTAATTGGCTAAGTTTACAGCCCATTTCTTATCAAATGTAATACTGCTTGGCTTTCTTATGCTTTCTAAATAACTTGCAACCTTCTTATCCATCAATTTTATGGCCTCACTAATGGGATGAGAAAATACTAATAAATACTCTCTTTCTGTTGCAGTAGACCCGTAAGCAAAGCGAAATATTATGTGTTCGAAAATGCACCAAACTTTTATGAACCTTATTAAAAGTTTTATGTCTTCACCAAATATTTGACTTCCAACATGTACGTGGAGACTGGTGTGGTTAGTAATTTTTGCCTTTAATCCTTTTAATATTTTTAATGCTTCTTCAAGATTTTGCCAATTTGCCTTAGTATCGTGTAGGATTGGAGAGACTAGTTCACCACCAACATCAAATTCGTCAAGTCGAAACCCACAAGAATCATCAGGATGTACTTGATAGTCTGCTAAATTCTCGTGTTTACTAAGTTCTTTTCTAACAAAGTACAATAATACTTCTTCAAATTCTACTTCACAACCGAAGCTTTCCCTTTCATCTATTCCTAAAGATGCGCGATACTTTAGTTTGTAGTTATAGAGTGATAAAAATAACTCTTCTAAATCATGACGAGATAAATTCTTGAGATCTCCTTTATAATTCAAATAATCTTTCATCCAAAAAACCCCTTTGTGTGGGGTTTATTATACTACATTTAGAACAAGAATGCAATTAAGTTGGAAAATTTCTCAGCAAATATGTAGACAATAGCCATACTAGCAATTAGAAAGGGACCAAAAGGAACTTCACTATCTTTATTTAATGCCATTGCGCCATAAGCATAAGGAAGAGCTAGCAAGCTTGATAAAATAATTGATACTAAACCTAGTTTAAATCCGAGGATAATGCCTATTATGGCTGCTAGTTTAATATCGCCTCCCCCTAACGCTTCTTTTTTAAATAACTTCTTGCCAATAAAGCCAATTCCTAACATTAGTAAGAATAAAACAATACCAGATAATATGCTTAGCCCCATGTCTTTAAATCCGTAGAAGTACGCTCTAAGAATTAGTATTAAGATTCCGGAAATAATTAAGGGACTATCTAGTATAATCATGTACTTAAAATCACTAATAAAAATGATGAATACAAGACCGGCAACTATTAAAGATGCAAAAAACTCATAGCTAAGCCCAAAATTGTAATAGCTGATTAACAATATTAAAGCATTGGTTACTCCAATAAATAAATTGAGTATCCAGGAATTACTTTCTTTTTCTATTACTCCTGGTACAAATAATGGTAATTTTTCTCCGATAAATGCATAAGCAATTCCAAGTAAAAAACCAATTAGAAATAGTATTATAATCACTTTATCACCTATCCTATCTGTCCGTATAAACTAAACATTGGTATAACAACAGCAAGTATTACAACACCAACAATGAGTGCTAAAACAACAATCATAATTGGCTCTAAAAAACTTTTTAAATTGGTTACTCTTGATTTGTGTAAATCGTTGTAATAGCTAGCAACTTTTTCCATCATAAGCGATAACTCTCCTGTTGTTTCACCGGTTACAATCATGTAATAAGCAACATCAGGTATACACCATTTATGATAAAATGATTTACTAATCTTTTCACCTCTAGCAATATTACTAATGGTTTCTAACATAATGTCTTTGTATACTTCATTATTGGTAATATTTGATAATATTTCCATGCTACTTGTAATATAAACACTGTTACGTAGTAGGCTTGCAAATGTTTTGGTAAATAGTGTTAACTCATGATAAATAATGATCTTACCAAAGAAAGGAATATGCATACCAATACTTTGAATCATTTTTCTTATACCCGTACATTTCTTATATAAAAATAGTAAAATAAGAATTACGACAAGAGCAATTAAGATAATAGAATCTAAATTAGCGGTAATATACTTGCTGATATTAATGATCGTTAAGGTAAATCCACTAACGGTAATTCCCGCTTGATCGTAAATACGAATGAATTCAGGAATTACATAAACCATGATAAATGTTAGAATAGCAATAGCAAAAATAAGTAATATAGCAGGATAAATAATTGCACTTATCATTTCTTTTCTTGTTTTATCAATTTCTGTATAATAATCGGCCATATCATCTAGGGTGCGGGTGAGTTCTCCTGTTGCCTCAGCGCTTTTTATCATGTTAATGAGTAGTGGTGGAAATACTCTCCCAAGACTCTCCAGGGCTGTACTAAAAGATTCACCTAATGTTAATTCGTAGCTTATTGCTTCATATAATTTTTTCTTCTTTTTGTCTTTGTTTGCCTGCTGCATCATAATATGAATTGTATCATTAAGAGTTAAACCAGCTTTTAAGTAAGTACATACTTGGGTTAACCAAAATACTAAATCTTTTATACTCATTGGTTTGTCGGATTCTAAACCGATTTTCTTTAAGAAGTTTTTAAATCCTGCTTTTTTTATTTGGTAAACGCTGATTCCTTCACTTGCTAAAAAGTTATGTAAAGTCATCTTGTTTGTGGCACTCATCGTACCTTTAATCTTTTTGCCACTTTTATCAGTACCATAATAAATGTAATACTCTTTTTCTACTTTTCTGGAATTAACTTCTAGTTCCATTTCCTTCATTAATTCTTTTTTCTCACGGGCAATCCTTTGTCTTTCACTTGCACTTAGAATAACTGTGTCCTCTTCTGTAGGATCAGTTATCTCTAGCACTTCATCTTTTATTTCTAATGGCTGTCTAGGATGTTCTAGTTTCTTAAACTTTCTATTTTCCATGTGATAATAAATCATATTATACCAAACATCAAAAAACACAAATTTAACGCCAATAAAGAAATGTTTGATAAAACTAATAATAAATAAAAATGGTGCTAATAAAACTTTCATAGCCATCTTTCCTATTCTTTAAAAATTATATCATAAATATATTGATAGTTCTAGTCTAAAAAAGAAAAAG
>CALVHK010000008.1 GCA_944327405.1 uncultured Bacilli bacterium
AGCTGATAAATATAGTGGTAAACCAAAAGAATTTGAAGAAAATAATTCTGCTTGGGTAAACATAGAAGAATTATTTTCAAAGTCAAAAATTTATCCTAGCATTGAAATTATCAAATACCTAAAAGAGGATAATATAAATCTAATAATATATGTAGATAAAAACAATAAAATTATAAAAGTAGAAAGAAAAAAATTGGATTAAAAAAAGCGAAAAACAACGCTAAATCAGGATGATAATAAGTGAGTATGGCATTTATTATTACAACAGCAAACCAAGCTAAAATAATTTTCTTTTCTAACTCAGAATTATATTTTCTTTTAAGTAATTGGTAATTTAAAAGAACGCTAATAACAATACAAATAAAGTAAATGAGAAACATAAGGAATAGATTGTGTTCACTATTAAAAACATAAAAATAAATAGGAGAATAAATAAGCATGAATAAAAAAGCACAAACTATAGCAGCAATAAAACCACTAGTACAAGTGTTAATATCATGCTTTTTTCTTATAGTAACTTTCTCAAACACCGACCAAATTAAAAAAGAAAGGATAATCACTTTATTAAACTGCCATAGACTATCACTCACTGGAAATAGTAAAGAAGTAATAAATGAGGGGAACCAAAAATACATATTCCGGACGACAAAAGAAAGTGAAAAAATAACAATAATACTACAAACTTTCCAAATTTTAAGCTTTAAATTATTTTTATTCATGAAATAACCACCTTTTTATTAGTTTGATGAAATTTGAAGTAATTATGTAAAAAAGATAAACAGATAATTGAGTAACAAAAAATATTGTGCTATAATTTAAAAGAGCCTAAGGTTTCTCCCAAGGTCTTTTTTTGTTTTTAGAAAGAGGTGTTTTTCATGGCAAAGTATGTATTTGTAACAGGAGGAGTCTGTTCTGGACTAGGAAAGGGGATTACAGCATCAAGTATAGCTATGCTTTTGAAAGCCAAAGGCTATAAAGTGTTTATGCAAAAATTTGATCCTTATATGAATGTAGATCCCGGAACAATGTCACCAATACAACATGGTGAGGTATTTGTTACTGCGGATGGTTGTGAAACTGATCTTGATTTAGGTCATTATGAAAGATTTATTGATGAAGAGTTGAATTACACATCCAATATTACCAATGGTAAAATTTATTCCAGCGTGATTGAAAAAGAGCGAGTTGGAGATTTTCTTGGGGCTACCATTCAAATAGTACCTCATATTTCCAATGAAATTAAAAACAAAATTTATGAAGCTGGAACAAGCAGTGGGGCGGATATCGTAATTACAGAAATTGGTGGTACAGTGGGTGATATTGAGTCATCTGTTATGATGGAATCCCTCCGGCAATTTCGGTTAGAAACTGGTCGAGAAAACTCATTGTTTGTCCACACCACACTCGTTCCCTATCTATTTGGATCTAACGAACTAAAAACGAAACCCACTCAAAATAGCATTATCGAACTTCGGCGCCTTGGCATTCAACCCGATATTATTGTTACTCGTGCTCCAATTGATTTAGGGGAAGCGGTGAAAAAGAAAATATCGTTATTTGGAAGTATACCTATTAAAAATATTATTGAAGCCAAAGACGTAAATAACATTTATCAAATACCAATGAATTTCCATAAACAACACATTGAAGACATTATATTAAATCAGTTTGGTTTAAAAACGGGAAAGAGTGATCTTAGCAATTGGAAGAACCTAATTAAAACAAGTGAATCGCTAGATAAAGAAGTAAATATTGCTTTGGTTGGTAAATATGTCGAATTAGAAGATGCCTATTTATCCGTAAAAGAAGCCCTAAAAGCTGCTGGATACAAATATCACACCAAAGTAAATATTAAATGGGTAAATTCGGAAGAATTAGAAACGAAAAATTGTAACTTAAAAGAAGTATTTAAGAATATAGGTGGAATCATTGTTCCTGGTGGTTTTGGATCTAGGGGAATTGAAGGCATGATTAAAGCTTGTGAGTATGCACGTGTTAATAAGATTCCTTATTTAGGAATTTGTCTAGGCATGCAAATTGCTGTCATTGAATTTGCCCGACATGTTTGCAAGTTAGAAGATGCTTCATCTAGAGAATTTGATGAATTGTGTGAAAATCCCGTTATCGATTTAATGGCCGATCAAAAAGCAATCATTAATAAGGGTGGAACGTTAAGACTTGGTAACTATAAATGTAAAATTACCAAAGACACTCTTGCTTATGAAGACTATAAAGCCGAAGAAATATTAGAACGCCATCGTCACCGTTATGAATTTAATAATAGCTATAAAGAACTACTTGCAAGTAAAGGAATGATTTTCTCGGGGATTAATCCAGAAAGTAATTTAGTAGAAATAATTGAACTAAAAGATCATCCACACTTTATCGCTTGTCAATTTCATCCGGAATTTAAAAGTAGACCAACGAGACCTCATCCAATATTTGATTCTTTTGTTGCATCTAGCATTGAAAATAATAAATAAAAAAGAGAAAAAAACGTTGACAAACAAAAGTATGCTATGCTATACTTAGGCTAAGAAAATCAGTGGGGTGAAATATGAACGATATTATTTTAAATCAGGAAGAAAAAATTGAAAATTTAATTTATGAAATACGTGGTAAACAAGTAATGCTTGATAGTGATCTAGCAAGACTTTATAAATGTGCTAATGGAGCAAAAACGATTAATCAAGCTGTAAAAAGGCATGTTAATCGATTTCCAGAAAGATTTATGTTTAGATTAACAGAAGCTGAAGTAGAAAATTTGCGGTCCCAACTTGGGACCGCAAAATATAATATGATGTCTAGAACTTTGCCATCTGCATTTACCGAGCAAGGAGTGGCAATGCTAGCAACCATTCTTAGAACTTCCGTGGCCGAAGAAGTAAGTATCAAAATAATGGATGCTTTTGTTGCTATGCGTAAGTTTATTGGAGCTAATTTAATAGAGCAAAAATATATTAACAATTTAGTATTAGAAGACCATGATAAAATACAAGTATTAGAAGAATCATTTCAAAAACTTGAAGAAAAAAGAAAAGACAGTGAAATTTATTTTAACGGTCAAATTTATGATGCTTACTCTAAGATATTAGATATTTTTAAGAGTGCTAAAAATGAGCTAGTCATTATTGATTCTTATGCCGATAATACATTACTTGATATAATAAAAAGATTGAATGTTAAAGTAACTGTTATCACCAAACCAAACAATTTATTAACAAAACAAGACTTAGAAAAGTATAACAAACAGTATCATAATTTAACTGTAAAATATGACAATACATTTCATGACAGATATTTCATACTTGATAACAATACTGTGTATCATTGTGGGGCCAGTATCAATAGAATAGGCTATAAAACGTTTTCTGTTACTTTAATCAGTGATTATGATATATGTGAAACTTTAATGAAGAAAGTAAGTAAAATCACTTAAAATGATATAGACAAAGTAATAAATAGATTTTATACTGATATAAATCAGCGGGGGTGGAATATGAATAATATTGTATTAAATCAGGAAGAAAAAATCAAAAATTTAATTTATGAAATACGCGGAAAACAAGTGATGTTAGATAGGGATTTAGCAAAATTGTATAAGATAGAAACAAGAGTGCTAATTCAAAAGTTAAAAAGGAATATAGAAAGATTTCCTGAAGAGTTTTGTTTTCAACTAAATCAAAAAGAATTTTTAAATTGGAGATCACAAAATGTGATGTCCAATAATGACAAAATAGGATTAAGGCGTCCACCATATGTTTTTACTGAACAAGGCGTTGCAATGTTATCCGCTATTTTAAATAGTGAAGTTGCAATAGAGGTAAGTATTGCTATTATGAACGCTTTTGTTGCTATGCGCAAATACATTGGGGCTAATTTAATAGAGCAAAAATATATTAACAATTTAGTTTTAGAAGACCATGGTAAAATACAAGTATTAGAAGAATCATTTCAAAAACTTGAAGAAAAAAGAAAAGATAGTGAAATTTATTTTGATGGTCAAATTTATGATGCTTATTCTAAAATATTAGATATTTTTAAGAGTGCCAAAGAAGAGCTAATCATTATTGATTCTTATGCTGATAACACACTACTTGATATAATAAAAAGATTAAATGTCAAAGTAACCATTATCACTAAACCAAAAAATTTATTAACAAAACAAGACTTAGAAAAGTATAACAAACAGTATCACAATTTAAGTGTAAAATTTGATAACACATTTCATGACAGATATTTCATACTTGATAACAATACTGTATATCATTGTGGGGCCAGTATTAATAGAATTGGTTATAAAACTTTTTCTGTTACTTTAATCAGTGATTGTGATATATGTAAATCTCTAATGGATAAAGTTTTAAAAATTATTTGCTAAAATTTTATGGTTTCAGATTGAAACCTTAAATGTAAAAAAGGAGGAATAAAACGATGAAAGTATTATTTGCAACATCTAATCCAGCTAAGGTTAGAAACTATAAAGAAGAATTGTCAAAAAAGGGAATTGAATTATTAACACTAAAGGATATTGATGCCTCTATTCCTGTAGAAGAAAGTGGTAAAAACGCTATAGAAAATGCTTATATTAAAGCAAAAGCTTACTATGATGAGCTAGGTAAGCCTACAATTGGTATGGATAATAACTTGTTTATTGAAGGGCTTCCTGATGAATTACAACCGGGTGTATTTGTAAGAAGAATCGGCGGAAAAGAATTAAATGATGATGAAATGATTGAACATTATACAAAGTTAGTAAAAGAATATGGTGGTAAGCTAAAAGCAAGATGGGTATATGGTATGGTCTTGATTACTAACAATGAGACATATGAATTTAATTGGAGTTATAATGATTTTTATTTAGTAAGCGAGGTAAATAAAAAAAGAAATCCAGGATACCCCCTAGATTCCATTTCAATTGATGAAAAAACGAATAAGTATTTTGTCGATATGACCGAAAGTGATCGCAAAGAAAATGATAAAGAAACATCGGATAAAGAAGTAATTGAGTTTATTTTAAAATCCCTAAAAGAATCCAACCTACTTTAAACCATAAATTTTATTAGTATAATCATAGAATATCGCTACATTAGGTGGATAATAAGTAAAGATAATATTAATTAAGAAGAATATAACAAAGAGTATTACTCCCAATTCTTCCAATTTAGAATTATAATCTTTTTGAAGTAATCGGTAGGAGACAATTTGGCTAATAATAATTGCCAAAATAAAGATAGCAAATGTTACAATCATATTATCATTGGTCTTTAAAATATATAAATAAACTGGAGTAAAAATAAGCATAACAAGAATCATACAAACTAGGGAAGAAATACATTCTGGGAATATTACATTCTTCCTTTTTTTATAATAAAGTTTTTCTATAATTGCTATAACCAAAAAGGAAGCAACAATAATTTTATTGTGTTCCCAAATGCTTTCGTTTATAGGAAAAAACAAACTGGTAAAAAAGGAAGGAAATTAATCATAGATAAAATGGAGTAGTGCACTTAGAGCAAAAATTAATATTGCACTAATTACTTTCCATTTTTTTAATGTCATTTTTAATCACCTATTATTATATAGAGAAAAAATGCAAAAAATATGCATAAATAGTCATTTTCTACTTGACAAATACATATAAACTGTATATAGTGTATATATACAGATGAGGTGATAGTTTGCAAATAATTATTAGTAATTCCATTGATACGCCAATTTACGAACAAATTGCAAGTAGTATTAAAGAAAGTATTTTAAAAGGTGATTTAGTTGGAGGAGAGGCACTTCCTTCAATTCGCTCTTTAGCAAGAGATCTTCGGATTAGTAATATTACCACCAAAAGAGCATACGAAGAACTAGAACACGATGGCTTTATTACTTCCGTACCCGGGAAAGGCTATTTTGTTAAGAAAAAGAGTGAAGAGTTTTTAAAGGAAGAAATTTATACCAAGATTGAAGAAAAACTAAACGAAGTAATCATATTAGCAAACACTTACAACATCGAGTATAGCGAATTAAAAGAAATGTTAGATACACTTTTTAAGGAGGAATAAATAATGGATATAATTAGTGTTGAAAATTTAACCAAAAAATACAAGCATTTTACTTTAAATAAACTAAATTTAAAAGTACCTACTGGTTCGGTAGTCGGTCTTGTTGGTGCCAATGGTGCTGGGAAAACGACTTTAATTAAACTATTACTAGGGATAATCAAAAAAGATGAAGGCACCATAAATATTATCAATAAAGAAGATATCGGAATCGTATTAGATGATGCTTTTTTACCTGAATTATTAAAAATAAATGACATAAATAAAATCATGAAAAATATTTATAAAAACTGGGATGAAGAAGTATTTTATAAATATTTACAAAAATTTAATTTAACCAACAATGTCACGATGAAATCTCTATCCAAAGGAATGAAGAAAAAACTAGAAATAGCAACCGTCTTATCTCACAAACCAAAGCTTTTAATATTAGATGAACCGACAAGTGGCTTAGACCCAATTGTAAGAGGGGAAGTACTCGATTTATTTCGAGAGTTTATGGAACAAGAGGATCATAGTATTTTCATTTCTTCTCATATTACCAGTGACTTAGAAAGTATCGCTGATTCTCTGGTTTTAATGAATGATGGTGAAATTTTGTTAAACAAATCATTTATCGATATAACAGAGAATTATGGAATTATTCATTGCCCGGAAGAAGTATTCACAAAATTAAAAGACAGTGCAATAAATTATAGAAAGAACAAATATAATTATGAAGTTTTAATTGATAATAAAAAAGAAATAAAGAAAAAATATAAAGACATTAATATTGATAAAGCAAGTATTGATGAAATGATGTACTTACTAATTCGAGGTGAAAAATAATGAAAGGTTTAATTTTAAAAGATTTATTGATATTAAAAAATCAAATGCGTAATGTATTAATCATTATATTAGGGTTTGTTATTTTATCTTTATGGATGGAAAATTACTTCTATATTGCTTTTATTATTCCGTTTTATATTGTTATGCTAGTCATATCAACATTTAGCTATGATGAATTAAATAATTCAAATACTTATATTGTAGCTTTACCATACAGTCGAAAAACCATTGTAAAAGCAAGATACATATTAAGTGTGCTAAGCATCATTACTGCTCTTTTAATTGGTTTAGCTCTGTCTTTAATAATACCAATATTTAATGTTGATATGGATTTTGCCAGTACTTTTGCTTCTACTATAGCCTCCATCATGGGAGTTATACTAGTGTTAGCCCTACTTATGCCGTGCTTCTATAAATTTGGCGTCCAAAAGGGTCGAATCATCTTGTTTATGGCAATTATGGCAATATCTTTAATCATTGGCATCATTATTTCTTTATTTGAAAATTCCAAACTAAATATTGCCTCCTTTTTTAACCAACTAGAAAATATAAATTTTGCATTTTTAATCATGATTGCCATTGCCATAATCTTTTTACTCCTATATATTTCTTATCTTTTCTCTTGTAAAATATATAAAAATAAAGAATTTTAGTCTAATAAACGTCAAGTGCACTCTAGCGCTTGTTTTTTTTCTCTATTTTTATAGTATAATGTGGTCGAGGTAGTAGATATGAAAAGAAGTAAAAAATTAAAATTAACCAACACAGCGAAAACAATATTAAGCATGCTTATAATTATAATTGTTTTAATCGCGTTAAGTTTTCATCATAAAGATAAAATAGTAGAAGAAGTTCACGAAATAAAAGAAGAGGATAATTATACTTTAAAAATAGATTATCCTGTAATTAGTAATGAAGATATAAACGAAGAAATAACAAAATACATAACAGATAAAAAAGAAGAATTTTTATCGATCGCTGAAAAACTAGAAGAAGTTACCCAGACGAAATTGGATTTATCCATTACTTATACCCAAACAGATATGTTTGACTATGAAGTTTTGAATATCAATGTTTATTCTTATACTGGTGGAGCTCATTATAACCAAGAAAACAAATCATATTATTTTGATCCCAAAACAGGTAAAGAAATAGATTTAACAGCCTTTTTAGAACCAGATAAGTTTAGCGAATTAGCTAATTTAGCTTATTACAACACCATAAAATACTATGAAGATAACGATTTAGAATATGATGAAGCTTGGATAAAGGAAGGAACAAGTGCTACAACAAAAAATTATTCCCATTTTAATTTTACCGAAGATAGTTTAGAATTAACTTTTGACCCATATCAAGTAGGTCCTTATTCGGATGGTGAGATTAAAATTTCTATCCCCCAAGAAAAATTAGAAGGAATTGTAAAAGAAGAGTATTTACATATTGAAAAAAAAGAATCAAACGTGAAAACACCACCGAAAAGAGATTTAAGTGAGTTTGCTGGGAAAAGACTTCTAGCTTTTACCTTTGATGATGGTCCAAGTGATGGACCAACCAATAAACTTTTAGATAACCTAGATAAGTATAATGCCCGTGTAACGTTCTTTGTCTTGGGTAGTCGTGTTAATACTTATCGTGATACTTTAATTCGAGCCTATGAAATGGGAAATCAAATTGGAAGCCATACTTATAGTCATTTGAATTTATATCAATTAAGTGATTACGATATCATGAAAGAAATTAATAATACCAATGACGCAATCGCAAATATTATAGGTATTCGTCCGGACAAGTTAAGAGCACCATACGGAAATACAAACGACCATATAAAAGAATTAAGCAATATGTATTCTATTTTATGGAATGTCGATACGGAAGATTGGCGTTATAAAGATGCCGAAAAAATTAAAGAGTATATCATCACTCATGCCCGTGATGGAGCGATTATCTTATTACATGATATTTACTCAACCAGTGTAGAAGGAGCCTTACTTGCAATGGAAGAGTTACAAGATGAATATGTCTTTGTAACGATTGATGAAATGGTTGAATTAAAAGGGGTTACCTTGGATAAGAAAAAAAGTTATTTTAATTTTTAAAATTTTATAGTTGACTTCAAAGGAATGAAAATTTATAATTATAATCGAGGAGGATAAAAATGGAGGAGAAAAAACCTTTAAAAAGCACAAGAAATGTAGCAATTGAATTATGGCGTTTTGTGATTGCAGTTGCTATCATTGGATTTCATACAGGATGGATTATTGCAAGAAGTGCTGATGGCTCAAACGGCTATTGGATGGAAACAAGCAATTGGTTCTTTGGTGCTAGTGAAGTACTACTCATATTTACTTTAACTGCAGGATATTTCATGGTATCTCACTTTAAAAAAAGACAGAAAGATCCAAAATATCAAGAAAGGAGTGCATCTGGTAGAGCATGGGAATACACGCTATCAAGAATTAAAGCTTTATTACCAGTTTTAATTATTGGTTATATTCTTGGTGTAATTATTTGTACGAAGTATTATTATCCAGCATATACTTTCCAAGATATATGCGACATGACAATTAATAGTGCCTGGGAATTTTTAGGATTCCATGCTGTCGGATTAAGAAGTACTGGTGGTGAGTTCTTCAACTTAAATGGACCATTATGGTTTATATCTGCGATTATTATCGTTGGTTATTTCCTATATTGGGGACTATGTAAAAACGAAGAAAAAACGACAGGATTTTGGGCACCACTTATATTTATTTTCTTAAGTGGATGGTGGTGTTTTACGAATACGCGTGCAGCTCAAACCGCATGGTCAACTTTTGGTCTTCAAACGGCATCTACTAATGGTATGGGTGGTTCTGCAACAGATGCCACTGCAACGATAGGTTTCAATAATGGTTTGTTATTTGTCTTACTTGGCCTTTTAGGAGGAATGATTTTATATTATTTAATAGAAAGACTAAAAAAACGTGAGTTCAGCAAAGCCGGCAAAGTGGGATTAACTATTGTAAATATTGCTGCCTCAGGCTTACTACTTTGGTACACCATTTATCAACCAACTTGGTTTAATTTAGACAGATGGACGGTATCTTTATTATGTATTATCGTAATCGGTTTAGCTTTATTAAACAAGGACGGCTTAACAAAACTATTAAACAATGGTGTTACTCACAGTTTATTAAAGTATTTAGGAAGTATATCTTTATACATCTATATGCTTCATTATCCAATAGCAATTCTCATGTTAAGAGCATTAGGACAAAATACTGCTGCAACAACCTATTCTTTCTGGAAAATATTTATTCCAACTGTTGTAATTACCATCATATTCAGTATGTTAATTAAATTAATTATGGATGCAACCATATTGAAAAAAAAAGAGGCTTAAGGAGTGATTGATTACTAATCGCTCTTTTAATTTGCTATTTTTTAATAAAAACTTAGAGACTTTTTACTAGAAATTTGATACAATTATTAAGGTGATGATATGAAAATAATAGAAGCGAGCGAAGTAGCAAGTATAATTTCTGAAAATGATACTATTGCTATTACTGGCTGTGGAGGAAGTTGCTCTCCAGAAGCTTTATTAAAAAGTATTAAAGATTCTTACGAAAAAAATAAAATCCCTAAAAATCTAACTGTTGTTGCTGGTATATCTCCAGGTAATTTAACAGAAGATATGGTAGGTATGAATATGCTTAGTGTAAAAGGATTAGTAAAGAAAGCAATTTGCGCTCATTTAGGTATGGGAAAATTGTTTGGAAAATCTATAGGTGCTAATGAATTTCCAGCCTTTGGCCTACCTTTAGGAGTAATCAACCATTTACTTCGTGCCATCTCAGGTAAAGAACCTGGAATAGTTACCAAAATAGGTCTAGACACTTTTGCTGATCCTGATATAGAAGGATGTTGTATTAATGATTTAGCTAAAAGTGAACCTCCTGTGGTCGAAAAAATAAAACTAGATGGAAAAGATTATTTATTTTACAAAAGTTTTCCCATCAATGTAGCTTTAATTAAAGCAACTTATGCTGATGAGTTAGGTAATATTAGTTTTGAAAGAGAAGCTGTAATATCCGAACAATTTCATATGGCTGCTGCCGCCCATAACAGTGGGGGAAAAGTAATTGTTCAAGTAGAAGAGATTAAGCCTGCTGGTAGCTTAAAAGCCAAAGATTGTTTAATTCATGCCAAATTAGTAGATTATGTTGTAGTAGCGAAACCAGATACTACTTTAGGAGATTACAATTTACCAATATATCGTCCAGAATTAACTGGAGAGAAAAAAATCGATGTTAAAATAGATCCTTATCCTCTAGATATTCGTAAAGTTTGTGCTAGACGAAGTGCTATGGAAATAAAAAAAGGAAATGTGATAAATTTAGGAGTAGGTATGCCTGATTTAGTAGCTAAAATTGCTAATGAAGAAGGCTTTATTAAAGATATTTATTTATCAATAGAATGTGGCCCAACCGGAGGTATTCCAATTGGCGGAGTTGCTTTTGGAGCCAGTATAAATCCTGATTCAATTATATCTACTGCGGATAATTTTGATTTGTATGACGGAGGTTTCCTTGATTTAGCAATACTAGGTTTAGCTGAGGTGGATCGTTATGGCAATGTTAATGTTTCCAAATTCGGTTCTAGAGTAACAGGACCAGGAGGATTTATTAATATTACCCAAAGTACCAAAAAAATTATTTTTATGGGTACCTTTACAGCTTTAGGTTTAAAAGAAGAAATTGAAAATGGCAAAGTAATTGTTAAAAAAGAGGGACATAAAAAGAAATTTGTAGACAAAGTAGATCAAATAACATTTAGTGGTAAAAATGCTGTTAAAAATAATTTAGATGTATTATTTATAACAGAACGAGCTGTATTTAAATTAACGAAAGATGGTTTGGAACTTACCGAAGTGGCTCCGGGAATTGACATAAAAAAAGATATATTAGATCAAATGGAATTTAAACCAAGTATCTCTTCGCATATTAAATTAATGGATACACGGATATTTAAAGAAAGTATTATGGGATTAAAAAAAGAAATTTGAGGAGTTTGACATGATAAGTTTTAAAGAAGTAACAAAGATTTTTGATAACAAAAAAATATTAGATCACATTAGTATTGATATTGAAGAAAGTGCAATTACTTGTTTAATTGGGGAAAGCGGTTGTGGAAAAACAACCCTATTAAAGATGATTAATCGCCTAATTGAGCCCACATCCGGAACAATTATGATTAATAACCAAAATATATTAAAGCAAGATGTTATTCGTTTAAGAAGAAGTATTGGCTATGTT
Organism: uncultured Bacilli bacterium; assembly: GCA_944327405.1. Taxonomy (GTDB): domain Bacteria; phylum Bacillota_I; class Bacilli_A; order RF39; family UBA660; genus Caccenecus. Next base: position 12,176 of record CALVHK010000008.1, read on the forward strand.
ATTCAGCAAACCGGTTTATTTCCTCATATGAGTATCAAACAAAATATTGAATTAATTCCTAAATTATTAAAAACACCCAAAGAAGAGTTAGAAAAAAAGACATTAGAGTTAATGAATATGATTGGCTTAGATGCTAAAGAATATTTAAATAGATATCCTAGTGAATTATCGGGAGGCCAGCAGCAAAGAATAGGGATAGCAAGAGCTTTTGCAACCGATCCTGATATTATCTTAATGGATGAGCCCTTTAGTGCTCTAGATCCCATAACAAGAGTATCTTTACAAGATGAATTACTAAACATTCAAAGTAAACACAAAAAGACCATTGTATTTGTAACCCATGATATGGATGAAGCAATTAAATTAGCCGATAAAATAGCAATACTGGATGAAGGACATATTGTTCAATACGATACACCAGAAAAAATATTAAAATATCCGGTGAATGATTTTGTCAAGAATTTTGTGGGGCCAGAAAAAATATGGTCTTCTCCAGAATTAATTAAAGTAAAAGACATCATGATCCATCATCCTATTACATGCCGCCCTAATTATTCTATTTTTTATTGTATTAATAAGATGCGTATGATGAGGGTTGATACTTTGATGGTAGTAAATGAAGAGAATGAATTATTAGGTGTATTATATGCTGAAAATTTAAATAATGCATCTCATCAAAATAAATTAGCTCGAGATTTTATTCTGAATGATTTTTTTGTGGTGTATCCGGAAGATACGCTTGTCGATTTATTAAAAAACATAAATATCCATAAAATAACCACAATTCCAGTTGTAGATAAAAATAACCATTTAAAAGGCTTAATTACCAGAAGTACCCTTTTAACATATATGAGTAAGCAATTTTTACGGGATGGTGAAGAATAATGGAATTTCTAAGTTATATTATCGCCAATTTCAAAGAAATAATTAGCCTTTTAATCGAACACATAGAACTCACTTTTTTATCAGTATTTTTAGCTATTATCATTGGTGTTCCCATAGGTATTTTAATTTGCTATGTAAAAAAATTAGCCAAACCCGTACTAGCGTTTTCAAATGTTATGCAAGCCATTCCTTCGATGGCTCTACTAGGCTTTACCATTCCTTTTTTAGGAATTGGATCTACTCCAGCAATATTAATGGTTGTTTTATATTCCTTACTACCAATTATAAAAAATACTTATATTGGTATAGAAGGGATTAATTTACAAACAATTGAAGCAGCTCAAGGAATTGGCTTAACCAAATGGCAAATTTTAACGAAAGTGCAAATACCTCTAGCCCTACCAGTTATAATGGCCGGTATCCGTATATCTGCCGTTAGTGCTGTTGGACTTATGACTTTAGCCGCTTTTTGTGGTGCTGGAGGGTTAGGCTATTTAGTTTATGCCGGTATTCGTTCGATTAATAATTTCCAAATTCTCTCAGGAGCTATTCCTGCTTGTTTGCTCGCTTTATTCATTGATTATTTACTAGGAATTGTTGAAGATTTAACTACACCAAAATATGCTAAAAAGGAGAAGAAAAGCAATTTAGGACGAAAGATTATTTTAATAATATGTGGAATCATCATTTTCTTTTTCTTTCTTTTATCTTTATTTCCTAAAGAAAGTAGTTCTAGACAAATCACCATTGGTAGTATGGATTTTACCGAACAAGAAATTTTATCTTATATGATAAAGGATTTAATAGAAAATCGAACAGATATCAGTGTCAATCAAAAATTATCGTTAGGCTCATCTAGTATTGTTTTAAATGCAATAAAACAAAACGATATTGATATGTATGTAGATTATACGGGAACTATTTATGGAAGTGTTTTAAAAAAAGATCCTAATAGTAATGTGGAAGAAGTATATAATATTTCTAAAAGTCAAATGAAAGAATTATACGACTTAAATATTTTAGCAGACTTAAATTTTAATAATACTTATACGTTAGCCGTAACGAAAAACACGGCTTTAAAATACAATTTACAGACAATTAGTGATTTAAAAAAGGTAGATCAAGAATTACGCTTTTCCCCAACATTAGTTTTTATGGAAAGAAATGACTGTTGGATAGGATTACAAAGAGTATATGATATGAATTTTAAAGAGATTATCCCAATTGATGGTGCCCCAAGATATTTAGCACTTCTAAATAATGATAGTGATGTTATTGATGCTTATTCAACGGATGGGTTATTAATGAAATATGATTTAGTAGTACTTGAAGATGATAAAGACTTCTTTTTACCATATCAAGCTGTACCGGTCGTGAATAATAAAATTATATCCGAATATCCAGAAATAGAACCACTTTTAAAAGAATTAAGTACTTTTTTAAATGATTCGGTGATGAGAGAACTAAATTATTTAGTGGATGAAGAAAGAATAAGTCCTGAGTTAGTCGCGGCCAATTTCTTAAAGCAAAAAAATTTAATAAACTAAAAATAACACATACTCCTGTGTTATTTTTCCATAGTTCTAGCTTCTCTAGCACTAATTCTTACCTTAGTTCCATTAATAGTCTTTTTTTGAATATTAGGTTTTTGTTTCATTTTTGTTGCGTTTAGTGCATGACTTCTTTTATTACCAGTTAAAGGCTTCTTTGTTGTAACTTTTTTCGCCATTTTGCCACCTCCATAAATAGATTACTTAAAAACTTTACCATATTATATGGCAAAAGTCAATTTATTATCGCGATTTTAGGTATAAATATTACAAGTTTTCATACAATTTTTTAGGAGATGATTTGATGAATTGTAAAATACCATTTACAAAAGATATTGATTTTGAAAAAAAGTTAAGCGAAATAACTTCTATCAGTTTAGAACATGAAACAAAAGTAGAAGATGGCACCTTAAAGGGAAGTTTTATAGTATCTGGAGATTTTAAGAGTCATGAAGTAAGCGTTAACAAGGAGCCTTTTTCCTATATTCTACCTTTTGAAATTGATCTAGCTAGTGATGTGGATGAAGACACCATTGAATTCATGATTGAAGATTTTACTTATGAAATTGTAGACAATTCTATATTACGAGTAAACATTGATTTTAATGTTATTGCCAGTCTAAAAGAAAAAGAAGAGGAGAGCGAGGAAGAAGAAGTTTTATTTCAAGATGCTAGCACTGCATTCCTAGATAAAGAAGAAGAAAGACAAGAGAGCACAATAGAACCAATTGAAGAAATAGAAGGAACAAAAGAAGAGGAAGAACAAAGAGAAGAAATAACCAAAGAAAGTGAGGAAACTATCATTAATAGTATTAAAGGAGATGGAAATGAATATGCAACATATCATATTCACATGGTAAGTGATGGAGAATCTGTTGAAACAATTTGTACGATGTATAACTCTAACTTAAACATTTTACAAGATTATAATGATTTATCTAATATTACGGCAGGTGACAAGCTAATTATTCCAAAAAATAATGAATAATGCTTTAGAACAATTAAAAAGAGAATTTAAACCTTACCGTTTAACAAAGAAAAAAAGCGTCACCATAATTGATTCTACTAGTGGAACCTTTGTCGTAAAAGAAAAAAAAGATAACAAAGTTGCCAATGCTTATGAATACTTACTAAGTAGAAATTTTAATTATTTCCCTGAGTTAGCTTTAAATGATAGAGCAGATGTAAATGTATTTGAATATGTTGAAGATATTCCTATGCCTAAAGAGCAAAAAGCAATGGATATGATGGATTTAGTAGCGCTTCTCCACAGTAAAACCACTTATTTCAAAGAAGTAACATCAGACAAATATAAAGAGATTTATGAAAACTTAAAAGATAACATCACTTATACTCAAAACTATTACAATTTCTTATATGAGCGCTTGTTAGAAGAAGTCTATCCATCCCCAAGCCACTACTTACTTATGCGCAACATCTATAAAATATTTGAAGCCCTAGATTTTTGTACGAAAGAGTTAGATGAATGGTTTGAAGAGGTAACTGGTGAGCTTAAAACAAGAGTTTCCTTTATTCACAACAATTTAGAAACAGATCATTTTATTAAAAACACCAAAGAATATTTGATTAGTTGGGAAAAATCAAAAGTAGATTCACCAATTCTCGACTTAATTACATTTTATCAAAAAGAATATATGAATTTAAATTTCGAACCACTATTAGAACGCTATATGAGATCTTATCCCCTAAGTGAAGAAGAGCTACGGCTATTTTTTATCGTCATTAGTATTCCTCCCATAGTAAATTTAGAGGGAAGGGAAATAAACGTAACCAAAGAAATCAGAAAAAAACTAGATTATATGTTTAAAACAGAAAATCTAGTTCAAAAATTACTTTCTTCTAACAACGGGGATAAATAATACGAAACAAAAGATAAAACAAAATAAAAACCTCTACTAAAAGAATAAAAATATTAAAACGAAAAGGCAAAATAAGCGTAATGATAAGTTGATAAAAAATCAAAATGCTAAGACAAAATATAGCAAGTATAGTAAAAAAACTTCCACCAGGTCTTCTCGGACACATACTCCTCACCTACCATATTTTATGAGTGATTTAAAAATTAGTGAAATTGAAATTGGCAAAAATTGTCGAACGCTTTTTCTTGATTATTACTGAGAGTAAATATATAATAATGATGTACAGTTTATTTCTGTACAAAATAAAAGCACTTGACCAAATTTCCAAACTCTCTTTTGGCTTATATGCCCTCGGTTGTCAAGTGCTTTTTTCGTGGAGAGAAAAAATGATATTGAAAGTAGGAAAAAGGCATAGTAATCAGTCTAGCAGTTATGAATTCTCTTGCTAATACACTTGATATACCCCTTTATAAATTCTTTTTAAAGAGATGAGTAAACAAAATGTAAACTACTTTACAAAATTTGATAATTGTTTTTTACACGTTTAATTGATATAATAGATTAGGTGAATAATATGAGGGAAGAGTACTTTGTGAATATTGCTTTTGAAGAATCAATCAAATTGTATTTAACAAGTTTAAGCAATAAAGATAGTTCGGCTTATAATACTTTTCCTGTTGTAGTAATTCGTCTTCTTGCTTTAATCTACGGAAAATTAGACATAGTAAATCCTTATTATTTAAAAAACAGTGTTGCATTTATGAATAATCTAGGTAAGTATGGAGTTAGTAATTCTCGTATTGCTTTATTCAAAGATGAATTTCAAAAATTTTATGAATTTGAACAAGCTAATGATAAAAGGAAAATTAAACAAAAAAATCCTTATTTCGTGAGTATTCAAAAATATTTAGTAGATATGTTTGTAGCCAAGAAGAAAACAGAAGATGTCTCTTTAACAGAAGAAGAGTCATTTCTAGATTTAATTGGTTCAACACATACGAAAAATTATTATCGCTTATCTTATCTTTATTTAATGAGTGATGATCTTAATTTTATAGAAAAGTATTATTATTCACGCTTAAATGAAATGGATGTTACAAGAGAATTAGTATTAGATAAAACCATTACTGGAGATCTTAATTTAGAAGCACTAAACTTATTAGGAATCAGTCTAAGTAATTTAAAGAACATGAGTAATGAAGAAATTAATAAAGCTCAAAACAAGGCCTATGAATATTTTGAAGTAGATGCTCTAAGTCCAACAAGGGAAAAAGATTTAAATAAAGCAATAGATTATTATAAATTATATGGTAAAAAGATAACTAGTGGAAATGGCTATGTTGATATTTTATTACTAATGAGTGTTATTGTAACATCTCTTAGTGTCATAGCAATTATTATATTTAGTTTTATATAAGGAGGGTTTATGGAAGTAATTATAGTTAATAATCGTAAATATCAAGTGTTGGAGAATGTTAAAGATGCCATAAATATTGAGGAATTAGCAGAAAAAATAACAGACTATTTTGATGATTTTGATTATATTGTTGGTGATATAGCATATGGAAAACTAAGACTAAAAGGCTTTAATAGTAAAACCAACAAAAACTTTAAAGAGTTAAATGATGTTGATAAAGTGAGTGATTACATCAAAAACAATTGTGCTTATGGATGCAAATGGTTTATGATTAGTGAAATAAAGAATTGAAGAAAACAAAGTTTTTTGGTATAATGAATAAGAATAGAGAGGGATTAAAATGGCAAAAGTAAATATTACCAAACCAACGGGAAGCATAGAGAACCTAAATGTTATTAGTGCTTTTAAAGCAGACAACAATATTTATGTTGTTTTAGACAGTGAAAAGATGGGTTCCATGGGACTTCCAATTATATATGTAAGTAAATATACAACGAAATTGGAAAAAATAAATGATGCCAACGAATGGCAAAACGTTAAAAATTATTTAAAAGGAATTATTAGTGGAACTAATTTTGAATATGTAAAAATAGGGGACAATTTAAGTGCTGATGAAGCATATTACACGCCCCTAACTTTACCAAGTGCTTCATTTGATGCTATTAAAACACGATATGTTGTAACAGAAATGGATTCATCAACTACTGCAACTGTAACATCTGCACCTACAACACAAACTGCACCAGATTCAGTAGCGCCAGTAATGCCTAATACCACGACACCAAGTAATGCCACTGTTAATGTAACACCAGTAACTGGTGCGGAAACACAACCAGCCTCACCTGCCGAAGAATCTGTGATGAACTTAATTGATAATGCTTATAAAACACCAGCAGCAACTCCAACCCAAGAAGTGCCACCAGCACCTGCTGTAGCACCAACACAAGCTCCATCAATAGTGCCACAATCTAGTCCAGATTCAATGACTAAAGCCGTAGAGCAACCAAAAGAAGAACCAAAAAATGTATCAGTAACTCCTTCAATGAGTTTTGATAATGATAAAGAAACCTTCTTAAAGGCTTGTGAAAATATGTTTGATGCCCTAATTAGTAAATATCAAAAAGAATTAACTGCTTTAGAAGAGAAAGAACAAGAATTAGCGAAAAAAGAAGCTGAGATAAATGCTAGACTAGCAAGTGCTAATGAGCATTTAAAAAATGCTGAGGCAAAAGAGACTGTTGCCAATATCGCTCATGACAATGCTCAGAAAGTAATGGATTTAAGTTCGTTTATGCCTCAAAATCCAAATTCAAACAGTACTAACTGATGTGTTAAAAGCATCAGTTTTTTCATACACTTAAAGTAAGTGATGAATATGAAAGATATGATTAATTATTACTATAATTTTAATATCGAAAGTGTAGAAGATTGGGATACCATATACTCATTTACATACAATCAAGATAAATTTTATTTTGTTCCTTTAAAAAGAAGCGAACAAGAACTTGTAGACTTAGTCAAAATTAGTGGGGAATTGAAAGCAAGAGGCTTAGAATGTCATGATATGATCTTGAATAAGTTTGGTAAATTAATTACCAATATTTATGAGACGAATTATATTTTATTAAAACCAATTGGAGATATATATGAAGAATATGATATAAAAAACATAATTAATCTAAACAATCGTTTAATTTTAACTCCTAATAAGAGCAATTTATATCGTAATTCCTGGTCGAAATTATGGAGTGATAAAATTGATTATTTTGAATATCAAATTCATGAATTGGGAAAAGATAAAGAACTAATTTTAGACAGTTTTAGTTATTACATAGGTTTGGGTGAAAATGCCATTAGTTATGTCAATAATACGAATACCAAATATCAAAAAACAAGTTTAGATCGCATTACTTTATCTCACCGCCGGATAAAATACCCCAATTACAAATTAAATTATTTGAATCCTTTAAGTTTTATTTTTGATCTTGAAGTGCGAGATATAGCCGAATACATTAAAAGTGCTTTTTTTGAAGGAGAAAATGCTTTAAGTTATTTAAAAGAAGCTTTAAAGATCAATCGATTTACGATTTACAGCTTAGAATTATTATATGCTCGTCTAATATATCCATCTTATTACTTTGATATATATGAAAATATCATGAGTAATAAAGAGGAGGAAGAAAAACTAATACCTATTATTGAGAAAGCCGATGAATACGTTGACTTCTTGCGTGATGCCTACTATGAAATAAATAAATATGCTCTCATTGAAGGAATCAGCTGGATTCTAGATAAAAAATAAGAGTTATAAATCTACGTTTATAACTCCTTCAATCTCAGGTATTTTATCCTTCAGTAAAGCTTCAATCCCATAGCTAATCGTCCCATCTTGATACAAGCAATTTTTGCATGCTCCACTAAGTTTAATATATACATAATGATCTTCATAACGAATAAATTCAATATCGCCACCGTCACCTGCCAAAAACGGTCTTATCTCGTCAATTAAAACTTTAATTTTCTCTTCCATAAAATAATCACCAAAAATATTATAACGCAAAAATATTTCTAAAGTAAAGAAAAACATGTTATAATACTTTCAGGTGGTACAAGTGTATAAAATAGGTGATATAGTAAAATGTAGAGTAACGGGATTTAAAGAATATGGCATCTTTGTGAAAATAGATAATGAGTACAATGGTCTAATTCATATTTCGGAAATATCAAATAGTTTTGTTCATAATGTTAATGACTATGCCGAAATAGGGGAAGAACTTTATGCCAAAGTAATTGAAGTAGATGAAAATATAAAACATCTAAAATTATCTATTAAAAATATTAATTACAAAGTAGATGGCAAAGAAATGGAAGAAACAAGCCGGGATGGCTTTCAACCTTTAAAAGACCATTTAAACATATGGATTAATGAAAAGTTAAGGGAAATAAACAAAGATAAATAACTTAACTTTTTTCTTTGGCCTTTATTAAATATAACTCTTATGTTATAATTCTAATAGATATAAGGAGTATATCATGGATAAAATTGAACGTTTACAAAAAATAATTGATGAA
>CALVHK010000009.1 GCA_944327405.1 uncultured Bacilli bacterium
ATTAAGACTGCTGCTGAATGTGAAGGTAAGTATATTAAACAATCTGGTGGACGTGGACAATATGGACATGTTTGGATCAAATTTGAACCAAATCCAGAAAAAGGTTATGAATTCGTGGATGCTATCGTTGGTGGAGTCGTTCCTCGTGAATATATTCCAGTAACGGATAAAGGATTACAAGAAGCTATGGCTGGTGGTATCCTTGCAGGTTACCCTATGGTAGATGTTAAAGCTACATTATTTGATGGATCATACCACGATGTCGACTCATCAGAAATGGCATTTAAGATTGCTGCTTCTATGGCTTTAAAAGAAGCTAAGAATAAATGTAACCCAGTACTTCTTGAACCAATTATGAGTGTTGAAGTAATTGTTCCAGATGAATATATGGGTAACGTTATGGGAGACTTAACCAGTCGTCGTGGAAAACCAATGGGTCAAGAGTCTCGTGGAAATGCTTTATCTATTAAAGCAATGGTCCCTTTAGCAGAAATGTTTGGTTATGCTACAAGTTTACGTAGTAATACTCAAGGACGTGGAAATTTCACTATGACACTCGATCATTATGAAGAAGTTCCTAAGTCTATTGCTGAGGAAATCATAAAGAAGAACAGTGTTAATTAAAATTTAACACAAATTAACTCAAATAATACTTGAAAAATATTCAAGTGTTAGATAAAATATAATAGTAAATAAGAAAGGAGAAAAAAATATGGCAAGAGAAAAATTCGATCGTTCAAAAGAGCATGTTAATATTGGTACTATCGGACACGTAGACCATGGTAAAACAACATTAACTGCTGCGATTACAAAATATTTTGGTAACTTTGTTGATTATGCTGATATCGATAAAGCTCCAGAAGAAAGGGAAAGAGGTATTACTATTAATACAGCTCACGTTGAGTATGAAACTGAAAAACGTCATTATGCTCACGTTGACTGTCCAGGACATGCTGACTATGTTAAAAACATGATCACAGGTGCTGCTCAAATGGATGGTGCTATTCTTGTAGTTTCTGCTGCAGATGGACCAATGCCTCAAACAAGAGAACATATTCTTTTAGCTCGTCAAGTTGGTGTACCTAAAATTGTTGTTTACATGAATAAGTGTGACCAAGTTGATGATCCAGAATTACTAGACTTAGTAGAAATGGAAATTCGTGAATTACTTGGAGAATATGGTTTTGATACTGAATGTCCTATCATTCGTGGATCAGCTTTAAAAGCTCTAGAAGGTGATGAAGCTGCTGCACAAAGTATTCGTGATTTAATGGCTGCATGTGATTCTTATATCGATGCTCCAGTAAGAGACACTGACAAACCATTCTTAATGAGTATTGAAGACGTATTTACAATTTCAGGACGTGGTACAGTTGTTACTGGTCGTGTTGAAAGAGGTAAATTAAATCTTAACGACGAAGTTGAAATCGTAGGACTTAAACCTACTAAGAAAACAGTTGTTACTGGTATTGAAATGTTCCGTAAATCACTTGACTTTGCTCAAGCTGGTGATAACGCTGGTGTATTACTACGTGGTATCGCTCGTGATGAAGTTGAACGTGGACAAGTTCTTGCTAAACCAGGAAGTGTTACTCCACATCATAAGTTCAAAGCTAGTGTGTATGTACTTTCTAAAGAAGAAGGCGGACGTCACACTCCATTCTTCTCAAATTACAGACCACAATTCTATTTCAGAACTACAGATGTTACTGGTGTAATTGAACTTCCAGCTGGTGTTGAAATGGTTATGCCTGGCGATAATGTTGACATGACTGTTGAATTAATCGCTCCAGTTGCACTTGAAAATGGTACGAAATTCTCTATCCGTGAAGGTGGACGTACTGTTGGTGCTGGTGTAGTATCAGAAATTATTGAATAATAAAAATTGAGCTTAGAAATAGGCTCTTTTTTTGTGTATTAAAAAATCAGTCTATTCTGTTTCAGACTGATTTTCGTTTTGGTTATGAGAATTGTTTGATTCACTTGATTCTGAATTAGATCCTTGATTTTGGTTTTCGTCATCAGATGGTAAGATTACATCTAAGGGATCATCATTTTCGTTATCAGGATCTTCTTCTGTACCACCATTTTCGGGAACTTGTTCTTCATCATTAGCATCATTTCCACCGCTATCTTCATTTGGTGTTGGAGGTTCACCAGTAGTACTTGTATTATTGATATAAATCGTTAATTCACTTACATTATTGAGTAAAATACCGTCAGATACACTTTGATTTGCAATTAGTCCTGGCGCTATATTAGGATTGTAATAAGGACTTGTTTCATCAGCAAATTCAGTGTATAAAGTTATATTATGGTTTGTAGCCCAAGTTTGTGCTTCACTAACACTAGAACCAATAAAGCTTGGCATGGTTTCAAGTCTTTCGCCTGTTGTAATTCCTTGTCCGGTAACTTTAGTTGTGTATTCTTCGTTTGCATCAAAGCTGAAAGTTCTTATCATTTCGTGTGGCTCTAATTCTAGATTTTCTTTCATTAGTTGGATAATTGCATTTAATGAGTCAGGATAATAGCCGATTGCTGAAGTAAATATACCGTTGTTACTAAGTCTAACAGGAAGACTGTAGTATTCTAGGTATGTTTTTTCAATGGTTATGAATGATCCATCACTTAGTGAACTACTAATCATCGATTTTAATACTTCATAGAATGATAAGATTTGTTCAGAGCTCATGTTTGTAGTTATATTTTTGGTAACAGCGTTTAATATTTCTTCTATTTTGGTTAGATTATCTAAGTTGGCAGCCTTCCTTGCGATGGCTTCTACAACTTGTTGTTGGTGTCTGTTGCGGTCAATATCACTTTGTAAGTACAGATGTCTACATCTTGCATAGGCTAAAGCTTCTTCCCCGTTAATGGTTTGAAGGCCTGGGTCTAAGTAAATCATTCCTTCAGCACTTGTATCTCGATCACTATTTTGTTCGCAAAAACGTCCACCGCAGTTTACACCATGATTGTAGTTGAAATCAGGAGCTTCAATATCTACTTCGATGCCACCTAGAGCATCAACTAGATCAACGACACCTTTAAAGTTAATTTTAACATAATAATCAATCGTTATATCCGTAAGCTCTTCTACCGTATCAATAACACAGCTTGTTCCATAAGCTGCACTGGAATTGATTTTGGCATAGCGATTGTTGTTACAAGCGATTGGTACATAAGTATCTCGGGGAATTGAAAACATGGTTGCGTTTAAAGTACTAGGATTAAAGGTGATTAGCATTAAAGTATCTCCATTAAAAGCAGCATTGGCATTTAAGCCATCAGTTTCACTATCCACACCCATTAAAAGAATAGTGAAAGGCTCTTTTAAACTTTTATTATTTGTGAGAGTTGAATCTTGATTTTCCATTTCTTTACTGTAGGTATAAGCGACCTTAGTATCAGCTAGAGCAGCAAATGCTTCTTCGCTTCCAAATATTGTTTGATAATTACTACTTAAGAAAATGCCGCCTAATTCACCATTTATTAAATCGAATATCATTTCGTAATAGCTAGAATATTCTACTACTTTATTATTTGTTAGTCCTTCTTTTTCAATAAGTTCTTTGGCTAAAACGTTTCCTTCAATATCACTGGAATTGTTAATCATACCTAGTGTGCTATCTTCTGTAATTTGAGTGCCATTTAATACTACTAGATTAGTAGTATAAACAACATATTTATTTTCAGTTATATTACTTATGCCTGTATATAAAATATCAATATAATAATTTGCAAAACTAAATATTATCGCAAATATGATGGTTAGGGCAGTAGTAATGGCTATTTTTATGTGTTTTCTTAAAATTAAATTAATTAAGTTCCATAGAAAATAAACAATGAGCCATATTCCAAATATGATAATTACGGCAATACGAATTGCGGTTTCAATTCCTGATAATCCCATTAGATTTTTAATTAACAAAATATAAGTAATTAAATAGAGAATAAAGGTAATTAAATAAATAATTAAAAATATTTTGTTGGCTTTTTTTAATTTGTTAAATAATACTTTCATTGGCAACCCTCATTTTTATATTGTAACACTATACATTATATAATATATTTTAATTACTTGCAAATTAAATATGCACTTTACATCATTTTACTATCTCATTTGGGGGTATTTGTTGTAAAACTCGCGTAAATCTAGTATAATTATTATGATTGAATATAATAAGGAGGGCAAATATGAAGAAAAAAAGTTGTATTTTTGTTTTTAGTTTCTTTCTATTTGTCTTTTTTTGTCTAACTTTGGATGTAAATGCTGCGAATGAATATGTTTTGTTTTTAGATACGAATAATATTCGAAGTGGACCTAGTACTAGTTATACGAGATTGGGATTAGAAAATGTGGGGTCTATTTATTATTTAAAGTCTACAAGTCTTGTTGCTGATGAAAAGATGGATGGATCTTGTGATTCTGGTTGGTATCAAATTGATTATAATGGATCTACTGGTTATGTTTGTAGTGAATATGTAAGACTTGGTAATGTTACTTATGATGACAGTAGAGAACCTACAACAACATGTGAAGCAGAAATGCAAGCCGCTGGTTTTCCTTCTAGCTATTGGTCTGGGTTATGTAGTTTAAAAGAAGAACATCCTAACTGGACTTTTCGGGCCGTACAAACGAATCTTGAATGGAGTGTTGCCGTTGAGAAAGAAAGTGCTTGTGGGAAAAGTTTGATTCAATCAAATAACTCTAGCTATATTGATTCTAGTTGTAGTTCTAGAGAGGGAAGTTTCCGGGCTGCTAGTCAAACAGCAGTAGCATTTTATATGGATCCACGAAACTTTCTTACCGAACAATATATTTTTCAGTTTGAATATTTAAAGTATGATAGTGCTTTAGAGTCTTCCTATACTACAGCGATTGATAGTATGCTTAAAAGTGCTTCGTTTTATCAGTATCATTTAGGTTTGGGTACAAATTTTTCACAACTTGTTACGGATGCGGGTAAAGAAATGGATATTAATCCGGTATCTTTAGCATCTCGTATGCGTCAAGAAATGGGAACAGGTACTAGTTTATATAATTTGTATAGTGGTGTTTATACAGGACTTGATGGTCAGTATTATGGATATTACAACTTTTATAATATTGGTGTTAATAGTAGTTGTGTCAATAATATTACCAAATGTGGTTTAAGTTATGCTAAAAATCATGGATGGAATACCGTTTATAATGGTATTAAGGGTGGAGCTGATTTGCTTTCTAATAATTATTTAAATAACGGACAGTTTAACACTTACTTACAAAAGTTTAATGTTGCTCCAGTTAATACAAATACGTTATATTTGAATCAATATATGACAAATATAGCGGCTCCTTCCAGTGAAGCCACATCTACATATAATTCTTATAAAAACTTGGGATTGCTTGATAGTGCTTTTGCTTTCTATATTCCTGTTTATTATAATATGAGTGCTTCTATAGATAATAGTCCTAGTGGAGGAGTAGATAGTGGTGGATCAAGTTCTTCTCCTAGTTCTTCAGCAATCGGTACTATTGTCACTTCAGCGGGATATAAAATGTCTGGTTCACAAATGAGTGGCGTTGCTCCTAGTAGTGATGTTAATACAGTTAAATCTAATTTGGAAGCGATTGCTGGAAGTGGCAATGTAACTATTAAAAATGCTAGTGGTACAACGGTTAGTAGTGGAAAAGTAGGTACGGGGTATCAAATAACCATTACCAATAGTACGGAGACTAAGACTTTAACGGTTGTTGTATATGGAGATACTTCAGGAGATGGAGAGGTTAATGCTTTAGATTTATTACAAGTACAAAAAAGTATTTTAGGTACTTATAATTTAAGTGGTGCTTATGGTGAAGCTGGAGATACATCTAGTGATGGTGTAATCAATGCTTTGGATTTGCTACAAGTGCAAAAAAGTATTTTAGGTACTTATACAATTAGTCAGTAAAAAGGAGGAAGTTATGAAGAGAATTAAAATGTTATTAGTAGGTCTTATTTGTGCCTTGTTCATGCCTAGTGTGGTAAATGCTGCTAGTGGATCGATTAGTGTATCCGGAGCGTCTAGTGCCGTTGTTGGTAATCGTGTAACCATTACAGTTACCTTATCCAGTTCTACTCCTATTGGAAGTTGGCAGATGGACTTAAATTATGATCGAGAGTATTTGCAACTTGTTAGTAGTAGTGCAGAGGCTGGGGGAACAGCAATGGTTAATTCCTCTGCTAGTGGAACCCGGAGTAAGTCTTATACATTCGTTTTTAAAACATTGAAAACAGGAAGTACGAGAGTTTCTGTTAGTAGTTATTTGGCTTATGCTTACTCTGATTTAAGTCAACTTGATTTGTCTACATCTAGTAAGACTATTCGCATTATGACACAAGAAGAGTTAGAAGCGACTTATAGTAAAAATAATAATTTAAAGGACATTACTGTGACTGTTGGAGAAGAAACGTATGAGCTAGATCCGGAATTTAATAGTGATACCTTAGAATATAGTGTTACGGTACCAACTGGTACTACTTTAGTTCAAGTAGAAGCTACAAGAAGTGATTCTACGGCCTCTGTTGATGGGGATGGAGAAATCGAAGTAACCGAAGGCCTTAATACGATACCAATTGTGGTTACAGCTCAAAATGGAGAAGAAAAAACTTATACGTTAGTAGTGAATGTAGAAGATCAAAACCCGATTAATGTTACTGTTGATGGAGAGAGTTTTACGGTTGTTAAAAGTGCTACTTTGCTTACTGCTCCTGCCAGTTATACTGAGACGACCGTTCAAATTGATGGATTTGATATTCCGGCTTTTGTCAATGAAGCGATTGGTTACACTTTGGTTGGTTTAAAAGATGAAAGTGGTAATGTTTCTTTGTATCGTTATTTAGATGGCGATTATAGTTTGTATAACGAGTTTAATACTAAGTCTTATACTTTAGTTCCTGTTAGTTTCACTGAAGAATTAGATTATATTAAAACAACTGTAGAAATTAATGGTGTTACAGTGGATGCATATAAATATAGTGAAGATAGTAATTTGGTTATTATCAATGCTCTTAATTTAGAAGCTGGAGAAGAAAGTTTATACTTATATGATCCAAAAGATGGGGCAGTTATTTTGTTTGATGATTCTTTTATAGAAGAAGCTAATCAAACAATAGAATATTATTCTTATGTTATTTTAGCTTTTGGTGGTGCAATCTTCTTGATGTTGATCTTGATCTTTGCCTTACTTCATAGTACGAAGAAAAAACAAAAGAAGATTAATCAGTTTATCGAAAAACAAGAAGCAAAATTGGAAGCAACAAGAAAACTTAATGATGTTGTTAGTGAAGTGAAAAAGTTTACCGAAGAAGAAGATAAAGATCAAGAAGAGCCTACGTTAGAAAGCGTTACCGTTGAGGAAGTTACATTTGATGAAGAAGAAGTAGGAAAAGAAAAGAGCGAAGATAAAAAAGAAGATGTAGGGATAGAAAAAGATAAAGAGGTTTTAGAAGAAAAAGAAGAAGAAACCAAAAAATCAAAAAAAGAAATAAAGCAAGAACAGAAGGAAGCGAAAAGAAAAGCTAAAGAAGAAAAGAAATTGGCAAAACAAGAAAAGAAGAAAGCTAAAGATGAATTTTTTGAAGAAGAGGCTAGTGAGGTAGAAACAAAAATAGAAGAGGAAATCAAAAATATTGATGAGTCTGTAGAAGAAGATACAGGAGTTTATGATATTTTTGAGGATGATCGGAAGAAAAAGAAGAAGAAAAAATAGCACTTCTTCTTTTCGTTTGGTATAATAGATTGGGAGGCATTAAAATGGAGTTAACCGATGTAAAAGGTGTAGGGCCTAAAATGTTACAAAATTTGCATGAATTAGATATTTATTCTGTAGAAGATTTGCTTACTTATTATCCATATCGCTATGATATTTTTGAGCCAACAACTTTAAGTAGCGATTACGATCATGAGCGAATTGCCATTAATGTTGTCGTTGAGACTACGGCAACAACGGCTTTTATTCGTAAAAACTTTAATAAGATACAATTTCGAGTGAGTCATAATGAAAGAGTAATGTATGCCGTGATATTTAATCGGGCTTTTCTAAGACCAAATATAGTGATTGGTAAAACCATTACTTTGGTAGGGAAGTATGATGAGTCAAGAAACACTTTTATCTGTGATGATATTAAGTTAAATCCTCTTACAAAGAAAGAAATTATTCCTATTTATCATGTCAAAAAAGGAATTAAAAATAATGATTTACGAAAAGTTGTAGAAAATGCTTTGGTGGATAGTGCCAAAATACCTAATTATGTTCCTGATGAGTTTGTTATGAAGTATAATTTTATTAGTAAAAAACAAGCTTTGCGAATGATTCATATGCCTCATAGTCATGAAGAGATTAAACATGCTAAAATCTATTTGAAATATGAAGAATTGTTTTTATTTCTTTTTAAAATAGCTTATATGAAGATGGATAATGAGAACATGTTTAAAGAAGAAAAGTATTTTGATCAAAATAAAGTGGATGATTTTATAAAGAGTTTGCCTTTTTCTTTAACGGATAGTCAAAATGAAGCGTTGTCTTTAATATTAGATGATATAAAAAGTAAAAAGAAAATGAACCGGTTAGTATTGGGTGATGTTGGTAGTGGTAAAACGATTATTAGTTTTATTAGTATTTATGCGAATTTTTTAGCGGGGTATCAAAGTGTTTTAATGGCACCTACGGAAGTGTTAGCGCGACAACATTTTGCCTCAGCATTAGAGTATTTTAAAGATTATCACTTAACTGTTGATATTTTGGTTGGTAGTATGACTAAAAAAGAAAAAGAAGTAGTTAAACAAAGGTTAGTGAGTGGAGAGATTGATATTTTAATTGGTACGCATGCGATTATCGAAGAAAGTGTCTTGTTTTATCGTTTGGGGCTTGTTATTACGGATGAGCAACATCGGTTTGGGGTAAAGCAAAGAGAGATATTAAAAAGTAAAGGGGAAGTACCTGATGCTTTGTATATGAGTGCTACACCAATTCCAAGAACGTATGCTTTAACTTTGTATGGAGATTTGGATGTATCTTTCATTCGTCATAAACCGGGTGGTAGAAAAGAAATTGTCACAAAAATAAAGAAGTATAGTGAGCTTAAAGATGTGCTTATGCATATATTAGAAGAGATAAAAAAGGGACATCAAGTTTATGTGGTGGCTAGTATTATTGATGATAATGAAGAGTTGGATTTAAAGAGTGTAGAAACATTAAAAGAAAAATTCAATCTAGCTTATCAGGGTAAAATTCCGATTGAAATATTACATGGAAAATTAAAGCAAAAAGATAAAGATGCGATTATGCAAAGATTTAAAAATAACGAAACAAAGATACTTATTTCTACAACTGTTATTGAGGTTGGTGTTGATGTTAAGAATGCAACAATTATGGTTATTTTTGATGCTGATCGTTTTGGTTTGGCTACAATTCATCAGCTTAGAGGCCGGGTTGGAAGAAATAATCTTGATTCTTATTGTTACTTAATTTGCGATAAAGAAATTGATCGACTTAAAGTGCTGGAAGAAAGTAATGATGGGTTTTATATTGCCGAGAAAGATCTTGAATTACGGGGGGAAGGAGATCTTTTTGGTACTATGCAAAGCGGGGTCAAAACCTTTAAAATAGCGGATCTTAAAACAGATTTAAAGATTATGATGCAAGCAAAACAAGATAGTGAAGAATACTTAAAAAGTGGACAGTATAAAAATAATATGAACTATTATAAGACAGTGCGAGATTTAGAAAGATTAAATTAATTGTAAAAATTAACTAAAGGTGATTGACAAATGTCGAAAAAAATAATATCATTATTATGACATGATAAACATCATGTCCGAATCACCTTCACGACTTTGTGTGAAAGTGAGTCAACCAAAACCCCCTGAAGTCCAGCAGAAATGCTGGACATTTTTGTTTTTCCTAGTATTTATGGGAGTTTTTACTGATTAGCTTTTAATAAAATTAAATTTTAGGTAGCATTTAGGTAGCATTTTTGACTTTTTAATAAATTTTTCCATAAAAAAATCAGGAAACCAAAACAATGGTTTCCTTAATTTATATGCTTATTTCAAAATCAATTTCTTCTTTCTCATTAGATGTTGTATTATTATCTAATGTATCTATTAGATTAATAATATTATTTAATTTGTTTTTAAACATATGAGAATAAGTGTTTAGTGTTTCATCAATTTTAGAGTGTCCTAGATATTTAGCAACAAGTGTTATGTCTGCTCCATTATTGATTAGTAATGAAGCACAGGAATGTCTAAAATCGTGTATTCTTATTTGTTTTACACCTGCTAATTTGCAATCATTGTTTTTTCTTCTTCTAATAGCATCATCACCTAGAGGAACAGTATTTCCAAATACGAACCAATTTTCTTTGAAATTTGTATATTCCATAGCTTTGTCTTTTAATTTTCTTAAATCATTTACTAAACCTTTAGGTAGAGGTAAAGTTCTGTTGCTTGTTAGGGTTTTAGGACTAGTGATAATATAAGTTTTTCCATTTACATTATCTGATAGTCCTTTATTAATCTTAACACTATTATTTATAAAATCTATATCATTCCAATTTAAAGCTCTTGCTTCGCCTTTACGAAGTCCACAGAAATATAAAGTTTTAAATAAACATTTGTAAGTTAGATTTTTTTCTACCGATATAAATTTTTGGAATTCTTCATAAGTCCAAAATTCCATTTCTTTTTTTATTTCGCTTGGATCAGTAAAATTTGTCATTTTTGGATACACTTCATTAAAATTAATACCATACCATTTTGTACCAAAATTCATAATTGTTTTTAAAAATTTATAAATATAATTTCTTGTTCTATTTGATAACTTAAATTTCATTATTTTTTTTCGCCATGCCTCATAATGTTGGATATTAAATTCTTTCACTTTGATATTGTCTAATAATTCCATATATCTAATTCTGTCTTGGTATGTGTGTAAAGTTGTTTCTTTTACTTTGTCTTTTTGATAATCATAAAAAGCAGTATATAAATCTTTGAACGTCATATTATTGTCAGGTCTATATTTATCAAATTCAAGATAAAATTGCTTTTCAGCCTCTTGAGCCTCTTTCTTGTTATGGTATTTTTTTGATTTATATTGTTTTATATTTCCATTTAAGTCTTTATATCTAGTATAAAATATCCATTTTCTGCCGTCTTTCGTCCATTCTTTTTTATTTAATAAGATAATTGCCATATTCTTCACTCCTTTCTGTTTCAATAGATTTTAAATACTTTTGATGTTCTTTTAGTGCTAAAGTATGGTAATTAAGACTTTTTATATCATTATTTCTTTTGTCTTGTTTAATTAATTCTTGAAGTGATTTAATAATGAGTTTTTCTTTATTAAAATCTGTATTTTCGTCAATTATTGCTTGTATCATTTTATCAGTCCTTTCTATATTCCAATTTCAAAATCGTCTTTATCCTTTTCCTTAGGATTTTTATAATAGCCATAATTAATGGAATCAGCTAAGTCTTCGTAATCTTCTATATATTTTGATTTTTTTCTACCTAAGATTTTATCAATAGCATTAGCCATTTTATCGAATAAACTTTTCCACTTATCTAGTTCTTGCTCTAATTTTGATTTTATGCTTTTTAAGGAATTGATTAATAAATCTTTTTTGCTTAACTCACTTTTTAAGTCTTTAATTTCTTGCTGTTGCTCTTTTAACATTTCCTTTTGTTTTAAATATTCTTTATTAGCTTTAAATCTATTGTTAGAAGTAAGTAATCTTGTAATTTGTATTTCTTGTTGTTTAATTTTGTTATCAGATATTACTTTGTCTTTTTCAAGAGTTTTTGCATAATAGATTAATTTATCTACATCTTTTGAGTTATAACCTGTAATTCCTTTTTTCGGATCAGTAATATTATCTGATTTATCCATATTTTGGAGGCTATTTTTGTTTGTTTCTAGCTCTTGGGTAGTGTAATTAAGTTCTTCCTTTAAATCGCTTAATTCGGCTTTTAATTCGCTAATTTGATATTCTAACTTGGTTTGATTTTTAACATGACTTCCAATATTACCCCGATCTAGTTTGAACCCTCGTTCATTGATAAACTTATTAAATTTATCTTGTAGTTTAGCAAAAGAGTTTTTACCACCTAAGTCTTTCCAAAATTGATCGTTATTCAGAAATTTACCTTTTACATTTTCATATATAATTTTCCCATTATTATCTCTTTCTAAAATAGGTACTAGTTTAACATTGCCATTACTATCTTTTATTTCTTCTTTAATTGTATTACCCTCATTATCTTTTTTATAAACTTTTCTTTTAACTTCATTTACGATAGGTAGGAAGTAGGCTTGTAGGTGTGGTGTATCTTCGTCATAGTGTACTTGTGCCATGACAATATTTTCCTTACCAACTAAGTCTATCAAAAACTCCATACAACTATCAAAATAGTAGGTTACTTCAAGAGGTATATCTTCTTTATTATTTATATCAGGTACAAATACACTTTGTCCTTTTTTATCGCCTGTTTTGTAAGTTCTACCACTATCTTTAAATTTCATACCTAAACTTTGAAAGAACTCGTTACCACTTGTGAATACTACACCATTTAGCATATTGGTGCTATCTTTCTTTAAATACTCTATATCACGTTCTTTTAGTATTTTCTTTACTTGTTGATATAGATTGCGTTCTTTCATGGGGACGTAATCAACATTAAATTCGGTTCTTTTGCTATCATAATTTCCTGTACCTTTTCTCTTTGTTAATTCTTGTCCTATATTAAATAAATTTTTCGCTTTATATTTAGTTGCAAATCTTAATACTTGTTTTCCATTGTAAATATTACTCATTTATCGCCCTCCTTTATTTATTCAGGTCATTTATGACCTATCTCACTAGGGCATAGCCCATGTGAGTTTAGGGAGTTCCCTAAAAACCCCCTTACATTGTTTTCACAAGATACCCCAATTTACAAAAGGGGTATCAAGCTACAACAATGAATTAATATTTCCAATATGAATAAAGGAAATATTAATTTTTGTGAGTTATCTATCGCCACTTTCATTTGCTATCGCAAACAAAACGTGCCACGATAACTTAATGATTAAAACTAAAGTTTTAATCAAGTGGTTCTTGGTACTTAGCAAAATAGGTTCGTTCGGTCGATGTTCTTTTCATCGTAATAGTTAGTCCTTCTTTTTCTAATGTGGATAAGTTATTATTTAATAACTTTCCAAATACCGATGGTGTTATGTTAAGGTTTAATTTACTAGTTATTTCTGATACAGTAAAGGTAAATTCTTTTTGCTTAATTGCATAGTTTAGAAATATTGTTAGATTATAATCTAAATCTTCAATTTCAGTTTCTGATCTTTCAAAGATTAGATTTTCATTTCTTTTAAGTATTAATTCAAAGCCTTCATAATCTCTACTTTCATATTCGAGAATTATTTTATTTTTAATGTGAGTATCTTCTTTTAATATCAACATACCATCAACAGAGCCATCTATGGCAGTACTTCCTAAAGAGGTATTACTTTTGTTTAAATGATGTATCAAAAGAATAGTAAAGTTATACTTTTGACAGAGTTCTCTAAACTTAGGAATTAAATATTGTCCTGTGTCTTGGTAGTTGTTTATATCGTAGCCATTATTCATATCTATTCCATACATCATGTCTATGATTACTAATTTACCATTATATTCATTAGCAAATTTTTGAAAATCTACTTGCAGATCCATATAATTTAGTTTTCGTTCATTTGACTCTTGTTCCCTTAAAAAGAAATTAGTGTCATCAAATTGTAAATTCATTATATTTATTCTATCAAGTATTTGCATATGGTTCATTTCTGTGCTAATATATAGTGTAGGAGATTTAATTGTTTTAAAACCTAAGAAGCTGTTTTCTGTTGCCACAGAGTTGGCAAGTTGTAGTGCAAATAATGACTTGCCAACTTTTGGTCTAGCAACTAAGCAATATAGTCCCCTAGACTTCATTAAGTTTTCTATAATGAAGTCGTTTTTTTTGTAATCTTTTTGCATTTCACTAATTGCTTTCAATTACCTTTTTCCTCTCATTTGTATCTTTTGACATCTTTTGTAAGTAGGCTACATTAATTTTAAGGTAATTTACTACTTCATTCATTGGTAGTAGTTTACTTGGTAGAAGATAACCTTTATTTATTAAATCGGCTCTTATTTCATTTCTTAATTTACTTGTACTATTTTTTCCTAGTCCTGTAAGTTTCTTTAAATCGCTTAAATCACACCATTGTTTTGATATTAATTCTAATGTTTCGTTTGCACTTATAATTATCACCCTTTCTTTTCTGTGAGGTTTTAGTGTCCCCTCTAACTCCCTTTTAGGATGTATATATAGTATATTTGTCCTGTACTTTTTAGGATCGACCCATATATCTAAGGAAAGTTTTAGATTACTTACAACTCCTCTGGCCAGTGAGGATATTTTTTGAGTACCTTGCCTTGCTTTACGAGTTAATAGTTACGGCGCTCACAATATATAACTCTATACGGTTGTCAAAGATCATTTTAGAATAGTAATTGAACTATTCAGCTCTAATATAATATATTTTTGAACCTTTGTCAACAACTTTAGCACTAAAAAGTGTTAAAAAGTTAAAAAATATTGCAAAATGGTGCAAAAAGGTGTATAATTGGTGATGAAAGGAGCAATTATGGAAAATAAAACAGTAGGACAAATGATAACTGAGGCTAGAGAACAAAAAGGGTTATCTAAAAATCAACTGGCTGAATTAGCAAATGTAAGCCATACTGAAATTGCTCGGATAGAATCAGGGGAAAGAGCAGTACCTAACCCTAAAACATTAAGAAAAATAAGTCAGTTTATCGATGTTAATTATAATGATTTAATGTATGCTGCTGGACTTGGAACACAGGTTAGTCCACTTAACCCTTTTTTAAAGCGATATTATTCTAGTTTAAAAGGGGAGCAATTAGATGAGGCTTTAGTAAATACGTTAGGAAGTATTGAAAATTGGGAGGCTTTAGTTAAATCATTTGAAGAAAGGTTAAAAGATCCAGACATATCAGAAACAGAAAAAGAAATTTTGTTTCAAACAGTTGAAGATACACAATATCAAATTAATACTGCGAATGAAATTGTAAAACTGCTACATAGTGCTAAAACGAGAGAGAGGTTAGAAAATGCAAAAAAGGATTGAGGCTTTAAACATAGTACAAATTGTTAGTAATATAGGCTTAGTTATATCATTTTTATTTTATTTATTTACTAGACATGCTTTATCAGTATCTTTTTATTGGTTATTTATATATTCTGCTTTATTAGGCAATGTTTGGTTTTTAAGGAAATGGCTAAAAGGTGGACTAAATATCGATAAAAGAAAATCAAAAACTATTTATAGTGAACTTGATAATTACTCTATGGCTTTTGTAGTTGTATATGCCTTAGTATTTTTGGCAATTGTATTTTTACAAAGTTTAGGAGTATTAGCACAAGATAATTTTTATGTAATCATTCTATTGTTTCTATTTACTATCTTTTTTGAAGTATGTTTATATATTTCTGAAGAAAAAGTTTATAAAGAAACCAAGAAATTAGCAAATCAGACTATGAAAAAAATGACAGATGACAGCAAAAAGTGAGAGGGTATCTCTTTAAATGCTGTCATACTGTCATGAAATGAGGTTAATATATGTTAAATTTGATGAAATATTATAAGGAAAATGTTTTGACGACTGATTATTATTATAAGTTTTATGATCAGATAATTGATTTTTCTAATACTATTATTAATGATAATTTAGAGGTATTGGAAAATGATATTAGTCAATTTGATTTTTTTGATGATGATGAGATTATTGAAAAATTTAAATATTTATGTCAACCTGATACAGATGTTACTTCTAAAATAAATACAAAGTTATTTTATTTAATAAGTTTTTATCTTTATAAAAATGAATATTATTTAGAAGAATTTCCTAATATTTTAAAAAGACCTCCAGAT
The DNA here is from genome assembly GCA_944327405.1 of uncultured Bacilli bacterium. GTDB lineage: Bacteria > Bacillota_I > Bacilli_A > RF39 > UBA660 > Caccenecus. Next base: position 16,001 of record CALVHK010000009.1, read on the forward strand.
AATCCTAGTGAATTCACTTATAATGAAATTAGAAGTAAACTTTTATCCATGGGGGAGGGTTTTAATGGAGTAGTCCGTTATGCTACTCGGAGAGCCTTTGTTGCAGATTTAACTTTTCGGAGAAATTCTTATGTTTTTTTGGAAGAAAATATAGATTCTTTATTTGAAAAGATTTCTACAAGAAATGCAAGATTTAACTCTATGTCAGAAGATGAAAAATTAAAAGAACTGGGTAATTTAATAGAAAATATGTTATTGCATGATGAAAAATTCAAAAAATTAGATTATAGTGATTTAACATTTAATTATATTGATGATGATATAGCAAAAGACTTTAGAAGTAGAGTTCAATGTTTTCGCCACGCTTCAGATGAGGCTTTAGAAGAAAGAAAATCGTTTTCTCCCGAACAAAAAGAATTTTTAATAGATTATGGTGTCATAATTATTAAAAGTATTTATACTTTGTCAAAAAAGCAAAAAAATTAAGTGTTATTTTTTCTTTAAATAATATAGTACTATATGAAATACTCATCTATATTTCTGTCAAATAATACTACAACTTTTAAAAAGAGCTTAATGGATATTGGTTTTGATTTATCAAAACTTTCTAATCTTTTGTAATATTCGTGGCTAATTCCAAGTAATTCTGCAATAGATTGCGAAGAATAAGGGTTTGTTAAATTATTTTCTTTATAATAAGTTTTATTTTCTTCATACAATTCTTTTCTTATTCTTTTAATATTTTTACAGATCGTTGCTTGGTAATTTGATAAGTTGAAATTAGTCATTTTCTCTTGTAAATCTTGAAATGTAAGTACTTTAGACAATGTTATCACCTCTTGTAAAGAATTTTCTCATAAATAGCGAATAAAAAAAGTAATCTATCTTTACAAAAAAGTAATCTAATTTTACTAACAATTTTCTTATAAATATGGTAAAATAAAAATAACCCTACGTTAGAGTTATTTTTTGCTATCTACACGTTTCTTTAAGTCGAAGTTACGTTCCTTAAATAGTTCTTCGGCTTTGATATTGAAAACTCGGCAAAGTCTATCAATATATTCGGTAGAAGCACTTCTTTTGGCATTTTCAATTTGTGATAAGTATGCTTTATCAGATCCTAATTTGGTAGATAAAGTATCCTGCGACCAATTATTTAATTGGCGAAAATACACAATGTTTTTGCCTAATAAAATGCTAGTTTCATTAGTAATAGTTTTATTGTCTATTTTACACACCTCGCAGTCTTAATCACTAATATTATGATAATAAGAATTTGAAAATATGTAAATTGGACTATATAACAACAACTTTTTTGCTCTAGTGTAGGGAATATGCTAGAAAGAAAGGTGTTATATATTAAAAAAGATGAAGTTGATGAGGTAGTTGTAAAAGAATTGCTATCAGTAATGGTTTCGTATGGGATTGAAAGAAGCAGAGTTACATTTAAAAATGCTCGGACAACAAGCAAAAATGTACCGAGCAGAGATAGAATTTTTAGAAAATACTAAACCATTCTTCTTTCAAAAGAAGAAATTAATTGTTCACAATAAAAGTATAGAAGAATGTGAATTGAAACTTTGTGAAACTTATAAGCAAATGAATGATGAAGCAATTTATATTATGAAGTTAAGAAATTCTAAAATATTAGAAAATGTAAACTAAACTTATAATATATGTGATATAATTATCTAAATAACAAATTGTAATTTGTGGGTTGGTAAACTTTAGGTGTGTGTAATATGTTCAACTTAAATGATATGATTTTTTTGAAAGGAGAAAAAGTATGGATCAAATAAAAATTGGCAAATTTATTTCAAAATCAAGAAAATCAATAGAAATTACACAGGAGCAACTTGCTGAAAAATTAGGTGTAAGTAAAAATGCAGTAAGTAAATGGGAAAGAGGTTTAAACCTTCCAGATGCTTCAATTATGCAGGAACTTTGTAATACTTTAGGAATATCATTAAATGAGTTATTTGCAGGGGAGCGTCTAAATGAAAAAGAAGTAAAGAATCAATCAGAAAAAAATATTTTAGAAATTCTAAAATTTACTGATGGTAAAAGTAAAAAGTATAGGATTTTAATACTCATTATTTTAGTATTGCTTATTATTTCGTTTATTATATTAGGAAGAGAATTGTTAGTTAATTGTGGCTATATTTTGGACAGCGATTTAAGATATTCACAAATATATATAAGTGGCGATGGGAATATTAAAGGAAATGTCGATGTAAATAAGTTTGGAAAAATAAGTATTGATTTTGATATTGGAGCAAATAAATATGGTGAGGCAGTCTTTAAAAATCCAGCTAAAGCCTTAAAGCGATTAAAAAAAGATTATTCTAAAGGAATAAAATTAATACAAAAAGAATTTAATCTCTTACCTTTAAATAATTTTACTTATAAAGATTATAAAACGTATGGTTGGCAGGTTACTACGGGTACAGATGAAGAAAGGGAGCAGGCAAGATTTGTATCTTCCTTTATGGATATTTATGAGAATAGTTTTAATCGATAAATTACAATTTGTATAGAAGATTATATGGGAATATTTTATGAGTTAAAGCTAACGTATTAGAGGCACAACAAAAATTATAATCTTCATGTTGGATATTAATTTTTATGTTTGCATTTGGCAGTGAAGAAAATGTTAATGTTCGTAATTTGGCTAGATCTCGTGTGTGCGTTTTAGTTGTTGGTGGAATTATATATTTAATAATTGCATTATTATAATTGTTTGCTTAAATTGTTATAAACTTTTTAGGTAGCATTTAGGTAGCAAAATTTTGGAATTTTATAAAATAGTTTTAATTGATTTCGATTAAAAAAGGGAAAAATCATGCAAAAATGAATAAAAATAACTGAAAAAATGGTAAAAGGGACTGAATATGAATAGCCCCCTGAAGGAGCCGAAAGGCTCCATTTTTTTTGCTTTCTCAGTATTTGTGGGTGTTTTTACTGATTAGCTTTTAA
>CALVHK010000010.1 GCA_944327405.1 uncultured Bacilli bacterium
TGTAAGGAGCACTACTACTTCCTGCTCCCTCAGATATCGCGATATTAGATGTTAGATATACCGAAGGACGGACCCCGTACGAGCTGTACGCAATGTCTCTGCCGTAGTTGACAGAGCCAGTATTAAACACGAAGAAGACAACGTCGGAACCCGACGAGCGCGGCGTAAGAGTCCATTGTGTTGTACTGCTATCATATAACCAATCATTATTTTTACAATCACTAAAACTTGATGAGTTCCAATTATATAATGCTAAGCAAGCTTCTCTATTGGTGGTTGATCCCCCACTTGTTGCATATCCATAATCACTTGGATACATTAAGGCTATTTTTCCGTTCCATGTTGTCGCGTGTCCACTATATACTGTTGTTCCTCGTTCTTCTGTATAAAAAGTATCAGCTGTACCAGCAGTAGTAGCAGATAATCCGCCGAGTTTCCATGTTACTGTCTCGATCATATTTCTTGTTGTATCATTTTTTATTCCAGTACTCGCATATGTTCCGTTTCCATTTAGATAAGCACCATTTAATGTTGTTCGCAGGCTTGCCGTACTCCAATCATTTGTATTAGCTCTATCCCAAGCTATATTACCTAAAGATTCACTTCTAATTAACTTAATCAATTTTTGTCCGCTTAAACCGTGTGTATCTTCACTAAATACACCTATGATTCTCCATAATTCGCAAGTGCTATTACTTGGATTTGTATAATCACTACAATTAAAATATACATAATTGTTTGGATTCGCTCCTATATATCTTACATTTCCAAATTCATCTTCTACAACTTGTTCTGGATTAGTTGCCACTAAGTCTTCAATTATATCAGTTGCAGGTAACAATTCTTCATCAAAATACAAATAACACTTTGTTCCTTTAGTAGTTAGTGGGGCTACATTTAATGTTTGAGTATCCATATCATAACTCAAAGTTATACTTGTATCTTCTTCACCATCTACAGTGCAATAGCTTGCCTCTTCATTGAATGCATATCCTTCGGTTGGAATAGTATCAGCTTTTGCATATCCGTCTGTTGCAGTATCATCTTGTATGTAAACCGCTACTGCATTTAAATCTGCCAAGCTATAATTCACCGTTCCATTAATAAGTGGCATACTTTGTGCTGTCCGATATCTTGCTCTGGTAAAATTTAATACTACTGCACTAATAATTAGTACTGCTATTACTCCAATAATAACATTTCTTTTTGCGTGACTTCTCTTTAATACGTGAAATTCCATAACTTACCTCTTTCTTGTGAAGTTCTGCTTCATTTATTAATTTAAATTTATAAGCTATGATATGAATAGTTTCCTAGCTTATATATAAATTATAAGATGAGCTAGATTAAAAGTCAAGAAAAATGTAGTAATTGCGAAACTTAAAATAATTAAATACAAATATTATGAGAAAATCTTTTTGGTGAGTAAAATGATATATTCAGAAAAACTTAAATATTTATGTGAAAGAACAGGAACTAAACATACAACCTTAGCTCAAAATCTAGGTATTTCTAAAAGTAGACTAAGTGTATATATAAACGAAAAAGAAATAATCCCTTTAAAATACTTAAATGAACTATGCAATTATTTTAATGTTTCAGTAGACTATATTTTTGAATTTAATGACCTTCCTAATTATGAAAATAGCAAAAAAGAGATTAACAGAATAGAATTTGGAATTAGAATAAAAGAATTTCGCAAAGAAAATAAATTAACCCAAGTAAAGCTTGCAAGTATTTTAAATACATCTCATCCCGTAATCACAAATTATGAAAAAGGAAAATTCTTAATAGCTACCCCTTTCCTCTACACCATCTGTAAAAAGTATCACATATCAGCCGACTATCTCTTAGGTAAAACAGATAACCCAAAGTACTTAAAGTAACTGGGTTATTTTTTTATTAAAATGTCGGAATTTATCACGGATATAAAAAATTGTGGCCATAATTCATCGAAAATATTTACAAGAAGAAAAAAGTATGATATAAAGTGACTTCAAGGAGGTCATGCCATACATGAATGAAGAAAACTATTATCAAGAAATCGAACATTTAATCAAAAAGAATGAAATAAATAAAAGAATAAGAAAATTAGAAGAAAATAATGATACAGTAACTACTTACTGGCATGTAGGAAGATTAATTGTTGAAGCCCAAGGCGGTAATAAACATGCCAAATATGGAAATGAGTTAATTAAAAAGTGGTCAGAAAAATTAACAAAAGAATATGGAAAAGGTTATAATATTACTAACCTAAAAAGATTTAGACAATTTTATTTAGAATTTGAAAAAGGTGCCGCACTGCAGCACCAATTAAGCTGGACTCATTACAAAAGACTATTACCAATAAAAGATGAGAATAAAAGGAATTACTACATTAATTTGTGTATTCAAAATAAGTTATCAGAAAGAGAACTAGGAAAAGAAATAAAATCAAATTCTTATGAAAGATTAGTGAATAAACCAGAGAAAATAGATATTATTTTACCTCAAAAATATTCTATTACAACCAATATGAAAGACCCTATTATTATTAAAGTAGATAAAGAAATAACTTCAGAACAAGATTTAGAGTTAAGCATACTTGCTAATCTTGAATTCTTCTTTAAGCAACTCGGAGATGGCTTCACTTATGTAGGTCATCAATATAAATTAAGTGATGGAAATAAAAATTATTATGTAGATATTTTATTATTTAATCTTAATCTGAATTGTTATGTTGTTATAGAACTAAAATTGCGTCCCCTAAAAAAAGAAGATAAAGCCCAAATGGAATACTATATGAAACTAGTGGATGAAAATTTAAAATTACCACACCATAACAAAACAATAGGTATTATCATTACCAAGGAAAGTGATAAGTTAATTGCCAATTTCATTAAAAGTGAAGAAATAATCCCTTTAACTTACAAACTAAAACAAATAAAGGAGACTATCAATGAATGAAGAAAACTATTATCAAGAAATCGAACATTTAATCAAAAAGAATGAAATAGAAAAAAGAGTTAGAAATATAGAAGCAGATAACAGTCTAGTAACAACTTACTGGCATGTGGGAAGATTAATTGTTGAAGCCCAAGGTGGAGCATCAAGGGCGAAATACGGTAATGAATTAATTAAGAAATGGTCTGTTAGACTTACAGAGCAATACGGGAAAGGATATAATTATACGAATTTGTCAAGATTTAGACAATTTTATTTACATTTTCCAATACTTGCGACAGTGTCGCAAGTATCTTGGTCAAATATAGTAATATTATTAACACTTAAAGATATTAATAAACGGAATTACTATGTTAATGAATGTATAAAACACCATTTATCAATTAGAGAATTACGTCAAGAAATAAAATCCAACTCCTATGAAAGACTAATCAATAAACCAGAGAAAATAGATATTATTACTCCATCAAAATATTCTATTACAACTAATATGAAAGATCCAATCATCATCAAAGTAAATAAAGAAATAATTTCAGAACATGACTTAGAATTAAGCATTCTTGCTAATCTAGAGTTCTTCTTTAAGCAACTAAGAGATGGCTTCGCCTATATAAGTCATCAATATAAATTAAGTGATGGGAACAAAAACTATTATGTAGATATACTTTTATTTAATGTTAAATTAAAGTTGTAGAGCTGAAACTTCGATCACTCAAAAAAGAAGATAAAGCTCAAATGGAATACTATATGAAATTAGTAAATGAGAATTTAAAATTACCACATCATAACAAAACTATTGGTATCATTATTACCAAAGAAAGTGATAAGCTAATTGCGAACTTCATCAAAAGTGAAGAAATCATACCACTTACATACAAACTAAAACAAATAAAGGAGATTATCAATGAATGAAGAAACTTATTATCAAGAAATAGAACATCTTATCAAAAAAAATGAAATCAGCAAAAGAGTAAGAAAGTTAGAAGAAAGTAATGATACCGTAACTACCTATTGGAATGAGGGAAGATTAATTGTTGAAGCCCAAGGTGGAGAATTAAGAGCAAAATACGGAAATGAACTAATCAAAAAATGGTCTGTGAGACTCACAGAGCAATATGGAAAAGGCTATGATGCTACTAATTTAAGAAAGTTTAGACAATTTTATAACTTATTTCCAAAATGCGCCCCAGCGGGTCTTACTTTAACATGGACACATTATCGAGAATTATTATCAATTAAAGATGAAAATAAGCGCAATTACTATATTAATCTATGTATCAAAAATAATCTATCTAAAAGAGAGTTAAGACAAGAAATAAAATCCAACTCCTATGAAAGACTAATTAATAAACCAGAGAAAATAAATATTATTTCTAGAGAAAAATATTCTATTACAACTAACATGAAAGATCCAATCATAATTAAAGTAGATAAAGAAGTAACTTCAGAGCAAGACTTAGAATTAAGTATACTTGCCGATCTGGAATACTTCTTCAAACAACTAGGAGACGGTTTTACCTATGTAGATCATCAATACAAAATAAATGATGGAAGTAAAAATTATTATATAGACATTTTATTATTCAATCTGAATCTAAATTGTTATGCAGTAGTAGAACTAAAATTAAGGCCATTAAAAAAAGAAGATAAAGCCCAAATGGAATACTACATGAAATTAGTTGATAAAAACTTAAAACTACCACATCATAACAAGGCAATAGGTATTATCATTACTAAAAAAAGTGATAAGTTAATGGTTAACTTTATCAAAAATGAAGAAATAATACCTCTTACATATAAGTTAAAACAAATTAACATTAAAAAAAATCATTTCCTATCAGAATGACTTTTCTCTTTTCATATCTATATCAATAACTGGATTATTTCTTTTAGCAATATCTTCTTCTATCATTTTATCCAAAAGAGGTGTTAATTCTTCAAGTTTTTGATTCTCAACTTGTACTAAAGCATCAATGAAAGCATTTTTTAATAAATCTAATTCTTTACTCTCTTGGTCTAATCGGGCATAAATTCTTTGCTTTTCATCAGTATAACCATCATATTTGCCTTTTAAGTCAATTAACGCTCTTCCTAAATTCTCAACTAATTCTTTTTGAGACTTAAATTTATCTTGATTTCTTCTGCGCCATTTTTGAAAAAAAGTATGAGTGATTTTTACACAAACTAGTCCCAATCCTAAAGAGGCTAAGCCAGAAACTACACTAACAAATGAGCTCAAGAAAAAGTTCCATCCCAAGCTCATCCAAACCTTTAAACTTGTAACAAGAAAAAGAAAAAGCACTAAAAAAGATGCAATTATAACTTTTATAATATTAGCTTCCATATTTTCTTTTTTATGTTTCTTTAGTCGATTATTTTCTATATCATATTTTTCTGCTAAATCTGGTTGTTCTAGTAAAATTTTACATTGTTGTTCGGCTATAGCCAAAAGATCAAATCGCATTTTTTCAACTAACCTTTTTTTCTTTAAAATGAGCTCTAAATACTTATTCATACTATCCCCCTTTAAAGCCCTATTATTTTACCACAATTTTAGTCTTTAAACAAGCTATCCATCAAATTAGCAATATGCTCTTTTCTTTTTTGTGTCTCTTTTTTATCGACAAGTATTTGTACCACATCATTTTCTTTCGCATCAGGGACCAATTCTCTAGGCAAATTAACAAACTTACCTTTATCTAACTCTACAACGGCATAATCCCCTTCAAACCGGTCAATAATTACTTTCATATAACCCTACCTTTCTGTATCAACACGAATATTTACCCCGTCACTATAAACAACAACGCATCCATTTAAATCCGTCCGATAAATATTATTCGTATATTCACTTAATAATTCTAATGTGCTATCGGCCGGATGTCCATAGCTATTGCCCGCGCCTACACTAATAATAGCATATCTAGGATTTACCATAGCTAAGAAATCCCTTGTGGTACTGGTATCACTACCATGATGACCTACTTTTAATACATCTGCTGATAAATCACCTGTAATTTCATCTAAGCTTTCCTCTTCTGCATCACCAGTATATAAAAAACTAGTATCTCCGTATGTAATTTTAAGAACAATAGAATAGTTATTTAAATTAGAATAACTATCTTGAACGGGAGCAAGCATTTCAATAGATAAATTATCTTCATTTAAAACTTCTACACCTGCCCTACCAGTATGAATTTCTAATCCCTTATCACCAATTGTTTCTAACAAGTTTTCATAAGTTTTACTAGTACTGACTGCTCTAGGCATGTAAATTGTTCCAATGTCAAATGCTTCAATGACTTCTGCCATACCTCCAATATGATCGGCATGAGGATGAGTAGCAATAACATAATCAATATCTGTATAACCTAAATCTTCAATATAATCGATGATATCATCCCCCGAACTTGCTATTCCAGCATCAATAAGCATAGTATCCCCATTTGGCAGTTCAATAAAATTGGCATCTCCTTGTCCCACATCAATAAAGTAAGCTACTAATTCATCGTCACTTGCTACAAATTCTTTTTCTTCTGTGGGATTCGCTTGAGATTCCGGTACATTTATAGCACATCCATTTACACCAAATAATAATAAAGCAATAATTAAAAACTTCTTCATTTCCTACACTTCCTAATATAATTATAAAGAAAAATAAAAAAAAGAACAATAAATAATCATTCTTCTTTACGTTTATTTTTAGATTTTCTTCTTACTAAAGATTGATTTTCCTCTAAACAAGCACTTTCTAATTGCTCCTTACATACATTTAGCCACTTCTTTTTTTCGAGATTATCAAGACTGGATGTACGAAGTTCATTAATTTTATCATATATTTTCTCTTGATTTTCTTTAGATAATTCTTTAAAACTAGGTAAAGAAAAAATAGCAACTACATCTAAAAATAATCCTGTAGAATACCACTTCTTTGCTACTAAAAAAGATTCTTTACTAATATTATACATTATTGCATTTAACACATTATAAACAAAATGATTCATACGCCTCACCTATTATAATGTATTCCAAAAGAAAAAAGCAAACACAAAAGTTTGACTTACCTTCTCTTATAAACAGGAATTCGAACGAGAGTAGTAGACGTCATTTGCTCGCTTTCATCTAGTAGCTCCATCGCTTGTTCAAAATATTTCTGACAAACATCTTTAAAAGTCATTTCTTTATAAACGAGTTCATAAGTAATTTTAAATTCTAATTCGTTTAATTCATCTAATGGTGTTGCATAAATCATGTCCACCATTTCTTCGACATGACTACTTTCTACTACCGTTTTATCACCAATCAAACTGATTACAAGCTCAATATGTTTATTCGTTGGTGCTTGAAATAACTTTAAAATAAGCGGGTAATAATCTTCTCCTAGAAATAGCAAATAAGAAATATTTAAAATCAAAGTGGTTCTATCGATTAATGTGTTCACAAGTCCATTTACAGTAACCTCAGTAAAACCAAGTTCTTTTAATCTAGGATTCCCTACAATTTTCTCATAAATTTCTATATTCGACCAAAAATCATCATCTTTTAAGCACAAAGCAACTTCAACCCATAAATATTTCATAAATTCTGGATCATTGATTTGATAAAGTTTTTTTAAATCAAAATTACTTCGAAAGAAAAAAAGCGGATAAACACAAAATAAACGAATATACTCTTTAAAATTTGGATTTTCACTTTCTTGATTTAGCAAAGAAAGAAAATTATCCAAAATATCTTTTTTATCCATAAAATCCATATCCAAACGATGCACAAGTAAATCAATTGCTTTTAAAATTTGTCCTTTTATCTCACTATCTAACTTCTTATAATTTGCATTTGTAAATATTTTTAAAATATCATTTTTATTAAATGTATCAGCGTTCTTTAAGTACTCTTTTTCTAAGTAATCTAGCTTTGTTAAACTAACTAATCGATTAAACATTATCATCACCTTTTATTAAGTATAACAAATAAATAAGAAAATGTAAACAAAAAGGAGGAATTAATCCTCATCATAATTATATACACCATGTATTTTTTCTAAAGTCTCTTCATCAGGTTGCTCTACATACCACTTACCATCAGACTTAGTAACAGTGAATACGATATTATAAGAAATGGTATCATTCATATTTCTCATTTGCTCTAATTTATATTCCATATATAAATTATTATCATATTCTCCATCCGTTAAAAATTCATCTGGATGCTCGCTCAAGTATTCACTTGCATCTTTTTGAGCCTTATAAAGATCATAAACAGTTATTTTAACGGTAACAAGCGCTGTATCTCCATCATAATCTTCATTTTCAATCGTATAAATTAAATCACGATATTGTCTTTTTAAAACCTCTTTATAAGTTTCTTTACCTTTATCAGTCAAATCTTCATTTTCAACTAACTCATCAATATCTGCTAAAACATTATCACTAAGTCCTTTATAATCATTTAGATATTTCTCCACTGCATCAGCAGCCTTATCATTCGAACAAGAACAACCCACAACCATAAGTAAACATACAAATATTCCCAGTATTTTTTTCATTTTCACCATTCCTTAATCTTATTATGTGGACAAAATTCTTTATTTATACCAAAAATTATAGTATAATATTAATAGGTGATAAAAAATGGATACATGGTTACAATATTTAATTATTGCAGTTTTTTTAATTCTAGTACTTCTCATTGTGATTAAACTAACAAGAAGAGATTTTAGAATAGAAGCAAATAAGCTGATTACATACTTAGGAGGAAAAGACAACATTGTTAGTGCCGAAGCAAACATGAGTAGATTTAAAGTAATCCTAAAAGATGTAAGTATTGTAAATAAAGATGCAATTGAAAAACTAGGTGCCAAAGGTATTGTAGAAATCGACAATCAATTAAAAATTATTTTTGGTCCTAATGCTAAAGAACTAAAAAGATACATTGATGATATTGTTTAGGATATAAGTCAATAGTGTAAAATCTATTTAACAAAGGATTTCACATTCCATTTGTAATAGAGTTCTATACGATCCAGCGAGGATAGCTCTTTTCAAGAACTATCCTTATTTTATGTCATAAACATACTAAAAAAGCCCATAAAACATGGACTTAAATAACAATTTGGCTGCCCTAGTAGGATTCGAACCTACGAAATCGCGGGGTCAGAGCCCGCTGCCTTACCGCTTGGCTATAGGGCAATATCGATTATATAAGCATAACTTTAGGCTTATATAATTCTTGATCTTTTTGATAGATAGCAATTTCTTGATCGTGATAAGTAAACAAAATAAATTCATCTTTTAAATCCATACTTATCTTACCACCATTGCTAATAATTTTGTAATATTGCTCATTTAAAGGACACACTGGAATATCTAAAACATCTTGAACTTTTAAAATATGATAACAGCCATTTTTGATATCATCAAGTGAATAAGCATCTTCTAATGTGAACTTCCCTTGTTTTGTTCGAACTAATTTACTCATCGTGCCAATAACATGAAGCTTCCTTGTAATATCCCGAATTAAACTTCGAATATAAGTCCCCTTTTCAACACGTGTTCGAAAAGTGATTGTATCTCCTTCAAAGGACAACAATTCTAACTCATAAATATGCACAGTTTTAACCGGCAATACTACGTCTTCGCCTTTTCTTGCATACTCATACAACTTTTTTCCATTTACTTTTATGGCACTATATTTAGGAACTTCCATTTGGTACTCTCCTAGGAATGATGCAAATACTCGGAGTATGTCTTCTTTGGCTGTACGAACACTTCTCTCTTCTAATACGGTTCCGGTAATATCTAGGGTATCCGTTTCTATACCCAGTTTAATTTCGGCAATATACTCTTTATCTAAAGAAACCAAAAGTTCAGTTAATTTTGTATACTTTCCTAAAGTAATCACTAAAACCCCTGTAGCCATCGGATCAAGCGTTCCTGTATGGCCGACTCTTTTTTCATTTAATTCTCGACCTACAATATTAACTACATCTCTTGAAGTATAACCAGATGGTTTATTAACAATGATTAAGCCCGACATTTAGGCTCACCATCAAGCTTAATATCTAAGCTTTCAAATATAGGAAGATAGATAGGATCAACGTTCATTTGATTATAATATAACTGATCAATAGGAAAAGAAATAATACTTTTCGCTTTTATTGCTTTAAGTAAATAACTCATTAAAGGATTAAGTAACTCGGGATTACTCAAAAAACAGATATCTTCAATCATCACATCATTCGTTTCAATAGAGTTATATCCCAAAAATAGGACAACATACCCCAAGAAGAAATGCTGATAATAAAGCTTATGGATTTGAAAGTAATTCGCTTCCAAATAAAATTCTAAATCGCGTTTCTTCTTAGGATACTGCTTTAAAATGAGATATACTTCTTCTTCACTAAATGGTCCATTTATTACTTCAATTTTTTTATTCATACGCTTCACTTTTCTTTAATTTCTTTGATAATATTTTCGATATTATTGGCATATTCAATAGACTCATCATAAACAAACTCCAAAACAGGTGTATGACGAAGATCAATTCTTTCGGAAAGCTCTCCTCTAATAAACGAACTAGCCTCATTTACTTCTTTTACCAAAGTTTTACGATCCATATCACTTAAAGAAGTAAAATATACTTTAGCATATCCAAGATCTCTTGATACTTTACATCCGGTAATAGTAATAGATTTTAATATTTCATCCTTTGCTTCAGTAAATAGAATCTCACTAATAACTCTAGCAATATCACTAGATATTTTGGCTATTTTATGACTAGGCATTATCTTTTTACCTCCACCATTTCGAAGCACTCAATTACATCTCCGACTTTAATATCACTAAAGTTATCTAAAGTAATACCACATTCATACCCTTTTTTCACTTCTTTAACGCTATCTTTTTCTCTTTGTAAAGAAGATATAGCTCCATCATAGACGATAACACCATCACGAATAAGTCTAGATTTCGCTCCATTCTTAATAATACCTTCGGTAACATAAGAACCGGCAATATTACCAACTTTCGAAAACTTAAATATTTGACGAATTTCTGCATTTCCTAAAACTTTTTCTTCAAATTCCGGATCAAGCATACCCTTCATAGCGAGTTCAATTTCTTCAATACATTTATAAATGATCGTATATAAACGAATATCTACATTATATTCTTTCGCAAGCTCTTTGGTAATATTAGATGGACTAACATTAAAACCAATAATAATAGCATTTGATGCATTAGCTAAGACTACATCACTTTCGGTAATTGTACCAATTCCTGAACGAATAACATTAATTTTAACGCCTTCCACATCAATTTTAAGTAAACTATTTTTAACGGCTTCTTCACTACCACGAACATCAGCCTTTAAAACAACATTAATCTCTTTTTGTCCTGAATTAATCTTGCTAAATAAATCATCAAGAGAAATAACATCTTTCTTATATTTATTTTCTTTGGCATGCAATGCTCTTTTTTCCGCTACTTCCTTGGCTTCTTTCTCTGTTTCAAAAGCCATAAATTTATCACCAGCTGAAGGATTGGAAGATAAACCAGTAATTTCTACTGGCATACCAGGACCAGCTTCCAAAATGGATTCACCACGATCATTTTTCATTGTCCGAACTTTACCGTGTGTCGTTCCAACAACAATAGGATCTCCAAGTCTTAGTGTTCCATTTAAAATAAGCAAGCTTGCAACTCCACCTACATTTTTATCTTGACGTGATTCAATAACCGAACCAACCGCATATCTCTTAGGATTTGCTTTTAACTCAGACATTTCGCTAATTGCTAAAATAGTCTCTAAAAGTTTATCAACACCTTCACCAGTTTGTGCTGAAATATCAATAAATGGCACATTTCCACCCCATTCTTCTGGAGTAATATTGATCTCAGCCATTTCTGTTCTAATACGTTCTGGATTAGCGTCTGGCTTATCAATTTTATTAACGGCAACAATGATTGGAACTTTAGCACTTAAGGCATGTTCTACCGCTTCTTTTGTTTGAGGCATAACTCCATCATCCGCAGCAACAATAATAATAACAATATCTGTTACACTCGCTCCTCTTGCTCTCATTTCCGTAAATGCTGCATGTCCCGGAGTATCAATGAATGTGATTTTATTTCCGTTGGTCTCGATTTGATAAGCCCCAATATGTTGGGTAATTCCTCCAAACTCTCCTTCTGCAACATGTGAATGACGAATATAATCAAGTAAAGTTGTTTTACCATGATCAACATGTCCCATAATGGTAACAATTGGTGGACGTGGTACTAAATTTTCTTCATCATCAATAATTTCATACTCTTCAAAATTAGATACATCTTGTGTCTCTTCTCTTTTTAAAGTCTTATTGTATTCTAAAGCAACAATTTCCGCATTTTCAAAATCAATCGCTTGATTTAAGGAAATCATTAGTCCAAGCATCATCAACTTCTTAATAATATCTGTTCCACTAACATTAAGTTCATTCGCTAAATCCCCAACCGTCATTCCATCTTTAAACAAAATAACGTTATCATCTTTACTGTTTTTCATTAATTTGTTTTTATTTTTATACATTTCTTTACGAAGATGAGAATAATCTTTATTATCTTGATCTTTCTTCTTCTTTAACTTTTGTTTCTTATCGGTAATATTAATATTTTTCGTAATATTACTACCCTCAACAATGGCATCGACAACTAGATCAATGGTCTCTTCTTCCTCAAAAGTTTCATCTTCCGTAATAAGATTAATCGCATTATCTAAAGAAATAATTTCTTCATCCGATAAAACGTCATCTCCACTTTCCACTTCAATGCCTAAATCATTACACTTCTTTAATATTTCTGCTACACTTAAATTAACATCAGTTGCATATTCTTTTACAGTCATGCCTAACACTCCTTTCAAATATTATTTACAACATTTTAATGCTTCTTCATACACGCAAGAAGGAACCTGTACTTCTAGTATTCTTTCTAATATTTTAGTCTTTTCTGCTTGTTTTATGACATCTTCGCTTCTTTTTAAGTAAGCACCTCTGCCATTTGCTTTACCACTTAAATCCACAATGACGCTTCCATCCGGAGTACGAACGATACGAAGTAAGTCTCTTTTTTCACACTTCTCTTTCGTAACTACACAAGTACGCATAGGAATTTTTCTAATCTTCATATGCATCCCTCCATTACTTATTTCCCTCAGCATTAATTTGTTCCATGGTCTTAATCTGAATTTTATATTTCGTTAAACGACTAGCAAGTCTTATATTACTTCCCCCTTTACCAATTGCTAAAGGAAGTTCTTCATTAGATACAACAGCTAGTGCTTCCTTCTTAACTGGGTCTGTAATATTAACAATTGCATTCTTCGCTGGAGTTAAAGCTTTCTTAATATATTCTTCGGCATCATCGCTATATAACACAAAGTCTAACTTCTCCCCGTTTAACTCTTTTAGGATACTACCAAGTCTTGAACCTCTCTCACCAATACACGTTCCGATCGCATCAATTCGATCATTCGTTGAAGAAACAGCAACTTTACTACGTATTCCTGCATCCCGAACACAAGCATGCATAATGAGGGTTCCATCTTGTAGTTCCGGTATTTCGAGTTCACAAAGCCGACGAACAAAACCGTAATGCTTTCTTGACAATAAAATTAAAGGCCCTTTGGTATTATTCTCAATCTTTGTTACATAAACACGAATATTCGAACCCATCTTAATGGTTTCACCCGGAATAATTTCACTCTTAGGTAATATTCCTCTCGTTCTACCTAAATCAATGAAATAATTTTTAGCATCTTCCATAGCAACAAGCCCTAAGAGCATTTCTCCTTGCTTATCCTGAAATTCTTCAATCAAACTATTTTTTTCTGCTTCTCTAATTCTTTGGGTTAACACTTGTTTCGCTGTAGAAGCTGCAACACGGCCAAAATCTTTTGGAGTTACTTCCTTTTCAATTGTTTCTCCCACTTTAATTCCTGGAACCATTTCTTCTGCTTGTTCTAAAATAATTTGCGCATCCGGATTAATTTTCGGAGCTATTTTTACAACATTACCTTCCGCGTCAACCTCTTCAGAACCATAATCTACATCATCAACAACAACTAAATAAGAATAAACTTTAATTTCTCCAGTTTCCCGATTAATATCTACTCTAACGTTAGTTTTTGAATCAAAGTTCTTCTTATAAGCCGTCATCAAAGCTTGTTCCATTCCTTCAAAAACAACGTCTTCACTAATCCCTTTTTCTTTTACAATATTTTTAACCGCTTTAATAAATTCTTCACTATTCATTGTCTCCACCTCTTTCTTTACTTGTTACATCCAAAATATAGGCTTCATCGGTAAAATCATAATCATCAACAATTGGATTAATAATGTTTGTCGCATCCACGATGGTATCCAAGTCAATTCCTCCAACTTTATCAAGAACGACAGATAAAACATTATAATTTCCACTGTTCTTTAGATAAGTAACACTATCCACGATGATTTCTTTTTCTTCCAAAGCTTCTCTAATCTTGGTTTCTAATTCTTTTAAATCTTTCTTCATACACACCTCTTTAAAATAATAATAAAAGTGGGAATTTTTATGCCCACTTAAATCTGTCTATTTAATTATATCACAAAATATCAATTTGTCAAAATATTTTCAAAAAAGAAGAAAACTAAATATTTTCTTCCCTTAAAGCTTCCAATATATTTTCTTTCTTTACTCTTCTTGCCGAATACCACATAGCAATGAGTACAATAATAAATACACTAATGATACTAATAAGTATACTTCCCCATGGAATAATGATACTGGTATCAAAAACATTCGTTAAACTTAAACTAATAAGTGCGTTTATTCCGATCGATACAGGTATTCCATACATAAGAGATTTAAGACCAAAGAATAAACTTTCCAAGAATAGTATTTTATTAAATCCTCGTGGTGTTAATCCAACACTTCGCATCATGGCAAATTCTTTTCTTCTTAAATTAATATTGGTACTAATGGTATTAAATACACTGGTAACACCAATCAAAGTAACCAAAGCAATAAAACCATAGAATAATATTTTTATTGCTAAAATAAGATTTCGGGTATTAGCAAACTCCAAGGCTGGACTATAAACAGAGTAAGATGAATCAAAGACAATTCTTTGATCGACAATATCTTGATTAATTTCTTGATACTCGGAGGTAAATATAGCTAGTCTTGCGGAATAATCTCCTTCATGATGGAAGAGCTCTTGATAAGTCGATAAAGATACAACTAAAATGGGAACCGGAGTATATAAAGTGTTTTTAAGGCCTAAAATATCCTCATCAGTAACTTGAGCATTTAAATAGAAAGTTTGATTATTAGCAAGTATTTCTAAGTTATAATGATTCTGATTAAATAAATCAACATCTAAAACCGTTCGATTACCATTCTCATAAATCGTAAAATATTTAGAATTTATAAGTAAGGCATCAGCATTAGTTACAGCCTGATAATCTTCATCACTTAAAACATAAACATTAAAAACTAATCCATCGTCTTCGATAATATCCTGATAATATAAGTTTTGATATTCTAAAGTAAAATCACTTTCCTCCAAATTAGTAACCCTCAAAGAATCATAATTCATAATTTTCACATAAGAATCCATTTTGTAATTCAAAGTGATCTTATCCATGTCATTTTCTATGGTAGCCTCATCACCATAAAGATCAATCCCAATATCATAATCATAATAATCTACCATATCACTAGATGCTGTAATATATCCCAAATAAGAAGTAAATGTATTAAACATAACAATACTGATAAATAAAGAGATTACGGTAATTCGATACTTCTTTTTATTCCTTTTAATATTTTTAAAAGCTATATCCCCTTCTATACCAAACAACGTGCGAATAAACTTAGGGGTTTTCATCTCTTTTTTTGATATTTTAATATCATCATTCCCTCTAATTGCTTCAATCGGTGTAATCTTACTACTACGTCTCGCTGGTAAATAAGCCGAAATAAAGATAACGAAAATCATAAAGATAAGCGGTATAATGAAATAAAGCATGTTTACATGAAAGACAAAATGAATATCCACAATGCCACTAAGTAAATGGTTTAACACGAAAATAACCACATAGATTCCTAAAAATGCTCCAAAAACGCCAATCACTATACCAATGATGCCAACTAGAAATGCTTCAAAAAGCACTGTCCGAAGAATTTGTTTTGCTGTTGCTCCAATAGAAGAATACAAACCAAAGCTTTTCTTTCGCTCCATGGTGGATATGGCGAATGAATTATAAATCACAATAATACAACCAATCGATATAACTGATAGAGCAATTAAAATCATTGGTAAATAAACATTATTAATGTTATCATACTTTGTTACTCCATAAAAATATAAAAGTTGATCATTATAATTACTAGATAAATCCTCTAACCCTAAATTAGAGATAATACTTTCTGTATATTGATAAGTCTTAGCAGGATTCTTATATTCTAAATAAACATTATACAAATTATAACTACCGGTATTTAGACTAAACACCATATATCCTGCCGCACTATAATCTTCGTAAAAAGTTCTTTCTACAATACCAACAATGGTATAAGTTTTGGTAGTAAAAACATTTAAATCTTCGGGATTAGCATATGGACTGTCTTCATCCCAAGAAGTAGCCATCCCGTAATTATGACTAAGATCCAGTTCTTCCCCAGAAGCTACTCTCGAACCAATTTCTAAAGTGATGGTATCTCCCACTTGATAGTCTAAATCTCCATCGGTATTAATGTGTTCGCTAATAACAAGCTCATTACTGTTTTGTGGAAGTCTTCCTTCCACTAATGTCAAGGTATCCAAAAAGAAAGAACTAGCATGGGCAACATATAAATAAGGTTTAAACTCATTAGAACTATTTACTTTCGCAAAACCTAATGGTGCATAGAAGTATCCTTCACTTAAATTTACATTATTTAAAATGGTATCTAATTCCTTCTGATCTACTCCTTCAATCATCGCTTGATAACTACCATAATTATTAATTGCATCTAATCTCATGGATTCCAAATAACTGGAAACAAGCAAACCAATTCCCACCATTAAAGCCGTCGATAAAACAATACCAATAATAGTGACTAGAGTTCTTTTCTTATTCATAAGTAGATGCTTCATTGTTAATTTATTAAGAATTTGCATGTTCCTCACCTACGAATTCATCATGAATAATCTTGCCATCTTCAATCGTAATAATTCTTTTCGCATGTAGAGCTAGTTCTTTATCATGAGTAATCATAATAATTGTCTGATGATACTTTTCATTGGAAACTTTAAGTAACTCTAATATCTCTAAACTTGATTTACTATCCAAATTTCCCGTTGGTTCATCAGCCAGTAATAATGCCGGATGATTCATCAAAGCTCTACCAATAGATACTCTTTGTTGTTGACCCCCTGATAATTCATTTGGCAAGTGATTGACTCTATCTTCTAAACCTAAAGTATGAATCAAATCATTCAAATATTTTGTATCCGGCTTCTTCCCATCAAGTAACACTGGTAAAGTAATATTTTCTTTAACATTTAAAATGGGAAGTAAATTATAAAACTGATAAATAAGTCCTACTTCTCTTCTTCTAAATATAGCTAAGTTGTTTTCATTTAATTCATAGACATCTTTCCCATTTAAATAAACATGTCCACTAGTAGGCTTATCTACTCCACCTAAAATATGAAGAAGTGTCGACTTACCAGAACCACTCGCACCCACAATAGCCACAAATTCACCTTTATCTACCGTGAAACTCACATGATCCAAGGCTTTAACCGGAACACCACCTGTATCATAAGTTTTACATAAATCTTGAACTTTTAATATTTCCATATTTTTTCTCCTCCAATAATATTATAGTAAATATTTGTGACTTTAAAGTGACAAACTCTATTACAATTTAGTCACTTTAGCATTACAGAAAAAACCTCAGGCATTCCATCCCTAACAATTCTTCTTCATAAAAATAATTTTAAATATAGTATATTTTCCAACTTCACTATCTACATCTATTTTACCATTATGTTTTTCGATAATAATTTTAGCCATATTAAGACCAATTCCCATACTATTTTTAGAAGAACTTGTACTATAAAAACGTTTAAATATATTCTTAATATCACTTTTCTTAATACCTATTCCATTATCTCTTATTTCAATCGATTTATAAAGAGGATTATCATCACCGGTAATACTAATTTCACCACCCTCACCAACATGTTCACAAGCATTCTTTAAAATATTGGTAAGTGCTTCTCTCATCCAAGATACATCAACAAACAAAGGAAAATCCAAATGTTTCTTTATAACTCGAACATGCTTAAGTTCAAGAATCACTTGTAGTGATTCCAAAGCCTCATCAATGAGTGTTTCGGATAATATTTTTTCATACTTAAATTTTACGGTCCCACTATCGAGTTTCCGAAGTTTAAGTAAAGTCGTAATAAGCCACTCCATTTTCTCTAATTCTTTTTCTTGTTTAGCCAAAAATTCTTTTCGCTCTTCTTCATTTAACTCATTATTTGCTAAAATATCATTCGTAATCATTAAAGCAGTCAAAGGAGTTTTTAATTGATGCGAAATATCTTCCAAAGTATTCATCAAAAACTGTTGCTCTTTTTGTTCGTAAGCACTTAATTCTTTAAGCTTAATTGTAACTTTATAAATATCATTTTTTAAAACACTGAGTTCATCTTCATTATACTGGGCAATATTAAGTTCATAGTGATCATTCAAAATATCTTGTAAATACTGATTAATAATTCCGATTTCCTTCTTTATTTTTTTATTCCGACGAATTTGAATCAAAAAGAAAAAAATAAGGATCAAAAGAAAAGA
>CALVHK010000011.1 GCA_944327405.1 uncultured Bacilli bacterium
AATATCATATCATAAATTGACACTTTTTTAAATATTTTTAAAAAAGAACTTTATTTTTTACATTTTTATGATATAATTAGATCATAATAATAGTAAAGGAAGAGGTTTGATATGAAAAAAACAATGATTATGTTAGGTGTTATGGTTGCATGTTTATTTTTGATGCCATCAGTAGTTCATGCGGCACAATTTGTTGATCCGGATAGTGATGGGGTTTATGTTAATGATACCGCTATATCAATGGGAAGATATGGAACTATACAAGCAGGTGATGCTAGTTGGACTTATTCAGATGAAGCAGAGGGAGAGAAGACTTGGACATTTTCTTTTTCAACAAGTAGTTCATATATATACTTTCAATTAGTTCCTACTAGTGTGGATATTGAAGGAATTTCTGTAAATACTAGCAATGGGTTTATGTATATATCTCAGCCACAAATTAGTGGAGGAATTCAACCAGTGTTAATTCAATCAGCAAATTCTTCAGCAACTACATTAACAGTAACAGTTATTACAACAGATACTGCTGATACAGGATGTATGCTTGATGTATCTCCACAGGAATTATCTTGTACTGTAGTTAATGGATTATATTTTGATGATGATGGTAATAATGTAACAGCAGAACAATATAATGAAATTTGTGGTGGCGCTACTACTCCTAATGACGATCCTAATGATATTCCTAATAGTGAAACGGGAAGTGTTGTACCTTATATTGCTATAGGCGGTGGGTTAGTTGCAATTGTCGCAGTATACCTAATTAGTAGAAAGTCAAATAAAGTTTATAAGATATAAAGCTCAAAACTTAAAGTTTTGTGCTTTTTTATTTGAAACATCCACCATTTTATGATATAGTTATTGGCAGAGGTGTGAATATTATGCGTGAATTTACAGAACAAGAACAAGTTCGAAGAGAGAAACTTAACAAAATTAGAGATTTAGGAATTGATCCTTTTGGTCATCGTTATGATGTTACTGTTTTTTCGAAAGACATTAAAGAAAAATATGCGGGACTTACTCATGATGAGTTAGAAGCTAAGAATGCAACAGTTCGTGTAGCAGGAAGAATAATGTTTATTCGTAAAATGGGAAAGGCTAGTTTTTTCTCTTTAAAAGATAAATTAGGAAATATTCAAGTTTATATTTCGATTAATGATGTTGGGGAAGAAGCATATTCTTTATTTAAAAGTGCAGATATTGGAGATATTGTTGGTGTAAATGGTCGGCTTATGCTTACACAAACGGGTGAGATTACGGTAAAATGTTTAGAATATACTCATTTAGTTAAAGCTTTAAGACCACTTCCAGAAAAATATCATGGATTAAGTGACGTAGAAGAACGTTTTAGAAGAAGATATGTTGATTTAATTATGAATGATGATGCTAGACGTATTGCTTTTGCTCGTCCAAAAATTATTCGTTCGATTCAACATTATTTAGATAATTTGGGTTATGTAGAAGTAGAAACCCCAATTTTAGGTACTATTTTGGGTGGAGCGGCTGCTAGACCTTTTATTACTCATCATAATGCTCAAAATATTGATATGTATTTAAGAATTGCCTTAGAATTAAATCTCAAAAGACTCTTAGTTGGTGGTATGGATGCGGTTTATGAAATTGGAAAAACATTCCGAAATGAGGGAATGGATAAGAAGCATAATCCGGAATTTACGATGCTTGAATTATATAAAGCTTTTTCTGACTTGGAAGGCATGATGGATATTACCGAAGGTATTGTTAGTACATGTGCAATGGAACTTAATGGAACATATGAAGTTGACTTTTTAGGACATCATATTAGTCTTGCTCCTGGATTTCGAAGAGCTCATATGGTTGATTTAATTAAAAAACAAACGGGAATTAATTTCTTTCTAGTCACCAGTTTAGAAGAAGCAAAGAATTTAGCTTTAGAACATGGGGTAGAAATAGAAAATCATTTCTCTTTTGGACATATAGTTAATGCTTTCTTTGAGAAATTTGTAGAAGATACGATTATTGAACCTACATTTGTTTATGGTCATCCAATTGAAATTAGTCCACTTGCTAAAAAAGATCCAAAAGATCCTAGATTTACGCAAAGATTTGAACTATTTATTTTAGGAGGAGAATATGCCAATGCCTTCACAGAACTAAATGACCCAATTGATCAGTATGAAAGATTTGAAGCCCAATTAAAAGAAAGAGAAATGGGAAATGATGAGGCAAATGATATGGATATTGATTATGTTGAGGCATTAGAATATGGTATGCCACCTGCTGGAGGTATGGGAATGGGAATTGACCGGTTAGTTATGCTTCTTACGGGTTGCGAAAGTATTCGAGAAGTTATTTTGTTCCCTTTAATGAAACCTAGAGATTAAAGAGTGACGTAATCATTCTTTTTGATTGGAAAAAGTATGACTTTATAAAAATTTCATAAAAAAATTATGAAAAACGACAAGTTTTTCTTTTTTTTTAAAATAATTTGTATTATAATCATTTTAGGAGGGAATTTAATGAAGAAAAAAGAAAAGAGTTATGGACTCTTAAAGGGAACGCTTATTTTTATAATTATTGCGTTTGCACTTACTTGGGTCATACCTAATGGAACACTTTCATCAACAGGTCTTGTAAATGATGGAATGCTGCGTTTAGGTATCTATGATATTGGAGATTTATTTTACAATGCATTTTCTGTTTCAACATTCAAAATCATGGTGTTATTTGCTATTGCTGCCCTTTACGGTGTAATTACAAGAACACAAGGATATGAGCGAATTGTATCAGGAATTGCTAAAAAGTTAATGAATCACAAAAAGATAACTGTAGTAGTTATTTCTGTTATTTTAGCGGCATTAACAAGTGTACTTACACAAACTTTTGTGGTTTTCATTTTTGTTCCATTTATTATTTCTATTTTAAATAGAATGAAACTGGATAAAATGACAATTTTAGCTACCACATTTGGTTCTATTTTAGTAGGTATAATGGGTGCTACTTATGGTACGGAAGGAATTCAAATGTTGAATTATTCTTTTGGATATACTTCAACATTACCATATACTATGCCAGCACTTTTAATTAGAGCAGGTATTCTAGTAATTGGCTTAGTACTATTTAATTTCTTTACTTTAGCTCATATGAGTAAAGTAGATAAAAAAGCAGAAAGTATTGATTTATTTGAAGTGAAAGTTGAAGAATCAAGACAAAATAAAACAAAAAGTATGATTCCAATTATTGTTATCTTAGTTGTTTTATTTGTTTTAGTTATTCTTGGTTTCATGGATTGGGGAGCAAACTTTGGAATAGAAGTATTTGATGATTTCCATTCCGTAGTTACAGAAGATATTAAAATTGAAGCTTCTAGTGAAGGTGGAGATGATTTCTTCTTCTTAAGTGACTTATTAGGTACAAGTGCTCCAGCGTTTGGATTATGGAGTAACTTGATGATCTTTAGTGTCATTCTAATTTTCACTGTTATTTTAGGATTATGTTACCGATTTAAGTTAGATGAGTTCTTTGATGCGATTAAGGACGGAATTAAAAAGACTTTCCTTCCTTCAGCGTGTATCATTGGGGCTTACATGTTACTCATGATCGTGTATCGTTCTCCATATGTTGTAAC
Organism: uncultured Bacilli bacterium; assembly: GCA_944327405.1. Taxonomy (GTDB): domain Bacteria; phylum Bacillota_I; class Bacilli_A; order RF39; family UBA660; genus Caccenecus. The sequence goes on from CALVHK010000011.1 coordinate 3,608, forward strand.
AATTGTAGGAAGACTACTTAGTTTAACGGATGGATTTAATATTGCGACTATGACTTTATCAAGTTTGATATTAAATATTTTCCATACTGATCTAAGTTATACAGGCTTTGTAGTGGCATCTTACTTACCAGTAGAGTATGCTGATTATATTAATCCTGTTTATACGATGTTAACTACTTTATATGGATTCGTTCAATTCTTTATTCCAACTAGTGTTGTTTTAGGTATTGGACTTGTTTCTTTAAAAGTTAAGTTTAGTGAATGGTTAAAATACATATGGCGATTCTTGGTAGGTATGTTTATATGCTTACTCGTAATATTTATTTTAATGTCTGTTTTATAAGGAGCTTTTGTGCTTCTTTTTTGCTTTATTATATTGAAAAATAGATTATATCATGTTATAATTTAGATTATGAGGTTGGTGTTATACTATGAAAAAATGGAAAGTGCTATTTTTTAGTATTATTGTATTCCTTTTAGGAGTTCCATCTGTATTAGCGGTGTGTACTTCTGAGGAAAATAATACTTTAAATAGATTAGCAAGTAATGTAACAGTTGATTATGAGACATTAACAGAAGAATATCAGTTAGGAGAAAATGATAATCCACCTGATGGACTTACACCGGAAGAATTGGATGAATATGTAGCTACAAGAAAAATTATTATGATATATATATCCAATATTACCGAAGACTTGTATGTTACAGTAAGAAATGATAATACATATGAAACAGTTACTTATACGTATGCTGATGCAGAGAATGGTGTAATTAGTATTAGAAAAGAAGATATATCAGAAATAACCAATTATACTATTACGGTATATACTTCTGAGGCTACAAATTGTCGGGATACAAGACTTAGAACGATGTATTTAACTACACCAATGTATAATTACTTTACGAATTATTCAGCATGTGAGGGAGCAGAAGATTTTTACCTTTGTTATGAATATTTGTCCGTTCCTGGAGTTACGGAATCAAGATTTTTAGAGTTAGTTGATCGATATAAAGCAGGACAAATTAATAACGAAGGAGAAGAGGTTCCTGATGAAGAAGAAACAGAACAAGGTTTCTTGCAATTCATACAAGATAATATTGTTTTAACGGTTGTGATAGCTGTTGTGGTTATTGCAGCTGTGGGGGTTGTTGTTGTGATAATAATTAAAAGAAGGAGAAGGATAGTATGAAGAAGTTACTAAAACTTACTAGTTTATTTATTATTGCAATTGGTTGTTTATTTGTCTTTAATACAAGTGTATTTGCTGCAGAAGGCGATGCTTGTGGGGATGAAGAAGGATGCCGGTTAAGCGATGTTAGATCAGGTGGTAGAATTCTTGCTAGTCAATCACCGAATAGTGTAACTGTTCGGGCTTTATCAGCAAGTACACCTACTACAAAGCAAAACATTGCTTATGGTTATTGGGATACTTATCCTAATTTAGTGCCTTATACACAAATTGGTGTTACTTATGTATCTAATGGTACACAAAAGACAGGTGCTGGATTTGAGCGTTTCCAAGATTCTTATACTACACTGTATTGTTTGGATGCCGGTTTGGCAGGACACTCTAAATTGTTTGCGTCTCGTTTTTTGATAGACGATGGTGATGGTAGAGTAGATAAATATACGGCAATGGATTATGCTTTAATGGCTATATTAACAAGTGGAGATAATTCTACAGAGCCGGCAGCTTATTTTGCTAAAGCTTTAGCAATAAGGGCTACTGTTATAGCGTTTGGTTCGGATATTCGTGCTGGCGCAGATGCATCAGATTATAATAATATTCACTGGGCTGTTTATGGTACGATTTCTGATTGGCTAAATGAAGATGCATCTACATATAATTCTATTGTTGCAAATGGTATATCTTTAAGAGGACTAAGTGAATTTTCTAGTCAGAAAAATAGAGGCTTTTATTTTTCAGGTTCTCCTGTAGACCAAGCTCAATCTTATTTTAATTTAGGATTAGAAGCTGCCTTAGACTATGTTATGAATGGTGGTGATAGAGCTGGTGTTGAAGATATAACACCAACAGAACCACCAGTAGTTGAAACGATTGAAGATGCTACAGGATCATTAGTAAAAGCAGATGCTTATCATAATTTAAATGTTGGTGGCTTTAGTAGTGATGATGAGGAGGCTTCATTCATTCTTAGTGGTATTCGTTTTGAAAATGATGAAGAACCATCTGGTTTAACTACTTATTATGTATCAAAAATAGAATATGATGGAACTACTTTAGCAGAATATGCAAGTAAAGAAGAAGCTGAAGCAATGTACGGCCAAAATTTCTTAGAGCTATTTGCAGGTACAGATTTTTCACAAGAAAAAGAAATGATTATTACCGTTCATTTTGAAGGATATGAATCTGTAAATGAAGGCTCTACCGAAGAAACTTTAGATTGTGGAGCTCAACCAATGAAATATGAACTTTATGGCACTTATAAATCAAGTGCAATGGGTGCTTTTGGTAATTATGTTGGTGTCATTTGGTATGAATCATCTGGTACTACTCAACGTTTTGTTTCTGTAGAAGAAGGAAGTTCTTCTGAAAAATCCTGGGTAAGCGAAAAAGAACTTTCTATGATTGATGCTTGTGACTGTGACGATTTAATTGAAGCTTGTGTTGCAAGTGGAGATTGGAATAGTGATGAGTGCGAAGAGTTAAGAGAAGCTGATTGTGGTGAATGTGCGGAATTAGAAGCACAATGCGGTTTAGGTGATGATGCCGCTTGTCAAGAATTTGCAGAAAAATGTGAATTTGAATGTGGAACGACTTTCTCTAATTTTGATTGTTGTGATGCAGATAACTTGGTTATCTCACTTGATGATAATCATCCAATCTATGTTTATGGACCAGATGACGTTGTAGCATGTTTTGTTAATCAAGTAGACGGTCAATTTGATCCAAACACTGGTTATAGCGAAGCAGAAGGTGTAAAAGATGATGCGCCAGAGCCAAATAGTTATACGACTCATCAAAATAAATATTGTGTTGTTTCATGTAAAGAAGATTATGATATGTTAATGCCTACAGCAAAACTTGTTAATGCAGGAAGATACTTTACTTTCAGTGCGGAAGTAGACGGAACAAAAACATGTTATACTAATACGATTAATATAGGTGATACTTCTACAGAAGGAAGCTTTGTGTATGATGTTGCAAAAGCTCAAGAAGATATGATTAATGCATATAATGAATATCGTAAATGGCAACAGTTATACGAGGAACAAAGAATTGAAGAAGTTCCAGATCAATATGTTTCGTCTGCTGAATGCACATATGGTGTTTGTGGACCAGTTCCTGATTATACTGAATATTATCCTGAATGGGAAGCTCAAGGATACGTAGATGATTGGCAAACTATTACAAATATTGATCCATCAACAGGTGTTGTAACAACACAACAAGGTGGCCAAAATGTTAGTGATAGTAACATTTATCAACAAACTATTAATCCTTCGGTATTTAGATGTGATGGCGGAAGTTATACAATACCTAATACAGATACTACAGGTTATTGTTCTGGTGGATCTGTTGTTGTATGGGGTGGAGTAGAAACTGTTACAACAAAAGAAGAATATATCGAAATATTAAGAGGAAGAATGGAAGAAGCAAAAGGAGCATTAGAAGCTGCTAAGACTCATTATGAAAATGTAATTGATGAATTTGCAGAATGTACTAATGATACTTGGAGTAGTGAGATGCATTATAATACCGCTAACGATGAAGGAAGCGAACCATATATTTATTATGATTATGCAGAAGATGAATATATGGCAAAAATTAATAATATTGGAGATATGGTTGCTAACTTAAATTCGAGTCATACAGATAATGGATGGTTCTGTGTTGGTGAATTATCAGATTTAGAATACGAAGCTTGTGCCGGCAATACTTCATCTAGTCGTGATGATACTTTAGTAAGAAGAACATATAAAGTATGCGAACCTGAAGAAGGATGTTACATTGAGGAACGTGAGGAATATGGATGGGTATCTGATGCAGATTATGCTAAAAAGGATTCTAATGTTAATGTAACATATAAACCAGAAACATTATTCTATAATGTGTATCCAAGTGGAGAAATTGTTACAGAATCTGCAGAAGATAATGTTCCATTGGAAAATAGTTTACCTGTAAGTCTAAGTACGCCAAGAGGAATATATATATATACCCTTAACTTTACTTCTTTAGGTGAGTATTACGAACCTGAACGAAATGGGGATCCTGGACGACTAGTTGGTAATGGTAATTCTTCAGTTATTAATACAGGTAATAGCTCTTATGTTAGTGATGATAATACTTACCAATACATGTGTAATTACCTTGTTAATATGGGAAAAGTAACTACTGGTGATGTTGTTTGTGATTGGGACGGCTGTGAAGATGGCGATTGTACTAGTAACTGTGTAGGTCCTGGATGTGACGATCCATGTGAAGGTGATGATTGCGTAATGGATTGTATTGGTGCTGGATGTAGTTACGATGTTAATGGAGGACAACAATTTAATGAAAGAGTAGTTTCTTTATCAAATTTGTTCCCAAATGGTACGGATGCTTATAACTGGACGAATGAAAAGGGACAAGCAACCGTAGAAGCAATACAAGATGCTGGAAATTCTATTTATGATGAAGAGCCAATACTTAGTGTTACAATATCACCAAGTACTGCTAGACAGATTGAAACTTACAATGAGAGTGCAGAAAGTGTAGGCGGATATTCTAATGCTACTTTGTCTTGCTATAAGATTGATAATTCTCAAGGCTTGATTGCTTGCTATAGTTCATTTATTACAGATTTAATGCAAAATCAATATGGCGATAACGTAGTTAATGATCGAAGCTTGATTTGGGATGTTCGTACTGAAGGTGAAAATGATTATGATTACTTTACTTTATGGACCGGAACGATAAGTGAAAACCAAATGCTTGGTCCTTCATATCAATAGGAAAGGGGGAGAATGATTTATGCAAACTACATATTGGGGTTATTGGTTGATCGTTTTAGGTGTTGCTATTGTGGGATTAATGATTTCTGTTAATGGAATAACAACTACTGAAACTCAAGATAGTTATGCGATAAGGGAGATTGTTGATGCTTCGATGATGGAAGCTGTCGATTGGGCTTATTATCGTGATTATAACGAAGTTAAAATTGATAAAGAAAAATTTATGGAAGTTTTCATAAGAAGACTTCCTACCGCTATGGGATTTAACGATACATACGAGGTTAACTTCTATGAAATTTATGAGGCTCCTCCTAAAGTTAGTGTAGAGATTCGTTCTAATAGTGGTACTAATTTTATTGCTGTTAATGGTTATGATAGTATTACAAGAATTGATTCTATTATTCAAGCGTTTGCAAAGGATAATTAGAGAGTGTAGGAGGATAAAATGGGAAATATTGTAACAACGATTAAAAGATTTTTGTCAAATAAAAACACCGTTACTATATTAGGTGTATTACTAGGTGTAGTGGTATTGTATGTGTTTTATAATTACCGTGTTAACCAAGCGGTTGATACGGTAATGGTTCCATATGCAACCCAAGAGATTACAGCTACTACAGAGATTACACAGGAGTCTATTTCCAGTGTTGAGGTATTACGAAGTTTTGTATCCAGTCATACTAATTTGATAACTGATACAGCAGCTTTAGTTAATACTACTAATCCACAGTGTGTAACTTATGGAACGAGTGTGCCACAAGGAGCATTCTTCTACACCGAACAGGTTGTTACCTGTAGTGCTTTACCAAATGATGCTTTTTCGAATATGCCTGATGGTTATGCACCATTTTCGATGTCAGTAGATATTCATTCTACTTATGGTAATTCAATGTACCCTGGAGATTATATTGATTTATATGTTAAAATGACTAGTCGTGATGGTCGAATTATATTTGGAAAGTTAATTGAAAGTATTGAAATACTAGATGTTCGTGATAGTCAAGGAAATAGTGTATTCTTAACAAGTGAAGCTGCAACGCCATCAGAACTTTTATTTGCAGTTCCGACATATGATGCACATGAAGAAATTGATTTACACTGGTTGCTTAATATTGCTACTTATATTTCGGGATTAGAGTTAATACCAGTTCCGAGAAATGCTAGTTATACAACTAATCCTGGTGAAACATCGGTGTCAAGTTATTATTTAATTAATGAAATTGAGACTTATGCAGCTCAGATCCCTGATATTAATGTTGGTGGTAGTACAACTACAAATAACAATACTACTACTAATGAAGATAGTGGTACAACTGAATAGAATAATAAAGAATAAAAAAAGGAGGTGCTTATATGAATGATGCTATATTTTCGCAAATTGACTTTGGTCCATTAAAGGAATTTATCGATATTGATGATATTACCGATATTTCTTATACAAATGGCGGTCAACTTTGGTTAAAGTCATTATCAAAAGGTGTTTACCGGGTTGAGCGTACAGAGATCAATAATGCTTTAATTGAAAAATTAGCTTTCCAATGCTCTAACGTAATGGGAAAAACATTCAATATGGCACATCCTTTTTTGGATGCTGAATCAACTGAATTACGTCTTAACTTTATCCATGATTCCATTGCAACAAATGGTATTGCCTTAGTTATTCGTAAAACTCCTGCAAAAATAAGACTTAATCGTGAGAAACTCTTAAATGAAGAATATGTTAGTGCCGATTTACTGGATTTTCTTCTTAATTGTGTTCAGGGACATGCTAATATTATTGTTAGTGGAGAAACTGGTAGTGGTAAAACAGAACTTGTTAAATATTTAGCAAGTACAACGAAAGAAAACGAAAAAATTATTACGATTGAGGATACTCTTGAACTTCATTTAGATCGAATTTTTCCTCATCGTGATATTGTAGCGATGAAAACGAATAATATTGCTAGTTATTCTGATGTTTTGGTTACCTGTATGAGACAGAATCCAATATGGATCTTGTTATCTGAGGTTCGTAGTGCTGAAGCGGTTATGGCTGTACGTAACTCTATTTCTTCAGGGCACCATATTATTTCTACTATTCACTCGGATAAAGCAAGTTTAATTCCAATGCGTATGTATAGTTTGATTGAATCGAATATTGATGTTGAACAGTTTGTTACAACGATTCATAGATATGTTCAGATTGGTATTTATGTAAAGGGTTACATGAGTGAAAAACATGGAAGATTCCAAAGAGAGATTATGGAAATATGTGAATTTTATGTCGATGATGATAATAAACCTCAAGTAAATACGATTTATCAAAAAACTTTGGATGGGAAATTTACTTTAAATAATCCGACAAAACATTTGAGAGATTATTTATCTATTCAAGGGGTTATATTAGAAGAAGATTTATTTCATTTAAATGGTCCTAAAACTGAGACAATTGAATCTTTATAAAAGGAGGAAGAGTCATGATAGAATTTGTAATTATATTTCTTATTGCGTTATTTATTATTATATATCGTAAAAATGATGGTTCGGAAACCTTTTATAAGTTTGTGAAGTCACAGTTTGGGGTTGTTTATGAGAAATATGCACCATATAGTTATAAGACAATTAGTGCGAAAATGAAGGAACTAAAACAAGAGTATACAGTTAAAGATTATGCCATTCAAGCTGTAGTACTTGGAGGTCTTGCGGCAGCGATATCTTATTTGTATTTTTATAGTTTGATTGTGACACTTATTTATACTGGTATTGCTGTAGCTTTTGTTCCATATCTTGCGTTTTTAAGAAGTAAAAAAGCATATAGTGAGTATATTTTCGAACAAATACAGGTTTATACAACTAACGTTATTATGGAATTTAATACAACCCAAAGTTTTGTCAAATCCTTAGAAGGAGTTAGAGATTCTGGTATTTTGGAAGATCCTGTATTAGAAGATGTTAAGACAATGATTAATATGTCTTATCAAAATGGTACGATTGATGAATCTATTGAATATTTTAATCAAAAATATCCTTATTATATGGTAAAAAATATGCATCAATTATTTTTACAAATTACCAAAGAAGGTGCTAAAGATTCAGGAGAATCATTAGAAAACATGAGTATGGATATAGATGCTTTAGTTGAAGGTGTTTACCGGGATCAAATGGATCGTAAACAATTCCATACAAAGTTTATCACATTCGCGTTAGTATTATTCTTGCTCGTATTAGTTATGCAAGTATTACTTGGTAAAGATAGTTATTTGCGACTTTTAGATTTATGGTATGTACATATTGTTTTACATGCGATTATTATAATTAATTGTTACTTTCTACTTACGGGAGAGAAATATTATAATGATGATGTGGGGGTAGAATAGTATGCAGATAGAAATAGCGATTGTAGCAGTGATTATCTTCTTTATATTAAGTTATAGTGGGAAGATTAGTATTAATAAGTTAATCGCTGATAATGAAATGTATATTAGGAGATTAAAAGAGAGTGATTGGGATTTTTATGTTAAAGCAAAGTATGGAGATTCTGTTAATCCGGATTTACTCTTTAATAAAAGAGTAAGAAATGCTTTAATTATTACTTTTTTGGCATTTTGTTTACTCATTTCTAATTTTTCTTATGTTTATGCCTTAATTTGTATTGTTATTTTCTTTTTCTTCTTTAAGATGGATTATATTAATATAAAAAATTATTATAAGAAACATTTGCATGAGATTGATACGATGTTACCTTATTACTTAAAGGGACTTGAAATATTAATTCAACATTATACCGTACCGGTAGCTATTGGTAAATCACTAGAAGATGCGCCAGAAATATTTAAAGACGGTTTAAAAGAATTGATTAGCGCTATTAATGCTGGTGATGATACCATTGAACCGTATATGGAATTTGCACGTCAATATCCAGTTCGAGATTCTATGAGAATGATGCGTTTATTATATCGTTTGAGTTTAGGTAGACAAGAGAGAAAACAAGAGCAATTGCTGGCATTTTCGAGAACGATTTCTAGTTTACAACAAAAAGCAAGAGATACAAAATATAAAAATCGTTTGGATAAAATGGAGAGTAAAACGATGAGCATGCTTATTACTACAGGTATAGGTGTTGTTATTCTTCTTGTTATTGCCGTACTACTACTTATGAATATTTAGACAAAATTTGACAGAAAAAAACGTAAAAACTTGACAATAGCTTCAAGTTAGGATACAATTAATATAGTTAGAAAGCGAGGAAATTATATGTTTATTATGGCTACTCCGTCATTTTGTTCTGATTTAGCACCAATTTGGCAAATTATTGGATGGGTTTTATGGGTATTTAAAATCGTTATTCCTATTGTTATAATTGTGTTTGGTATGATTGATTTAGGAAAAGCAGTTGTAGCAAGTAAGGATGATGAGATTAAGAAGTCTGTAAAATCATTGGTTATGAGAGCTATAGCAGGTGTAATTATATTCTTTATACCAACTTTAATTGGTGCAATATTTGGCTTAGTTGGCGAATTTGGAGAAGACGAGTATCAAACTGAGTATGGTATTTGTAGAGATTGCATTACAGATCCGGGAGGAACTGATTGTCAAGCCCATGTTGATGAAGCAAGTTAATTAAGAGTGATGAAAAATCATTCTTTTTTTATTTAACCTCTATCTCTTTAAAAATAAATATGTTATAATAAATAAGTAGAAAAATAGGAGGTAATCAGTTTGAATAATTATTTAATACCTGCTAACTCTAAAAAGTCACAATTAATATTGGGTTTCTTTAATATGGTAGACTTGATATTATTTGGATCAGGAGTATTAGTTACACTCGTTTTATTATTAACAATTCAAAGTACAAATATTGGAGTAATGATACTTATATTATCTCCAGCATTAATTACAGGTTTCTTGGTTATGCCTGTACCTAATTATCATAATGTGTTGCAATTTATTGTCAATGTATATACATATTTAAGTAATCGAAAAAGATATTATTGGAAAGGTTGGTGTTATGATGGCGAAGAGTAGTAGTTCACCTTTTACGGAAGATTGGTTACCAATTAGACAAATATTAAATGGAATGATTCAATTAGAAACAGGAGAGTATGTTACGGGAGTAAAAGTACATCCTAGAAATATTTTTATTGTCGATCAAGGCTTACAGAATGCGATTATTGGTAACTTAAGAAATTTTTATAACTCTATTAGTTTTGAATTTTGGCTAATTATTGCTGATCGTCCGGTTGATATTGGGTTGTATTTGTCTAATTTACAAATTCTTTACAATAATACGGATAGTTCTATTCAAAGAAAACTGATATTAGAAGACATTAATAAAGCGAATATGTTTATGAGTGCTGAGTATAATATCGTTGATACGGAATATTTTATATTGTTTAAAGAAAAAAGAATGGAATTGGTTCAAAAAAATTTACATACTTTGATAAGTGGACTTGCTAATTCTGGACTAAATTCTAATCAAGTATCCAATGATGATTTAAGAATGATTTTAGATAATTTCTTAAATGGTGGGGTACATACAACATTTGGGACGGTGATGAGCTAATGGCGAAAATTAAAAGTGAAATCGCTCCTAAAGGAATGGAGTTTAAACCAACAGAATTTACGATAGGTGGTAAATACTGTACCATTATGACTATTATCAGTTACCCTAAAAGTATATATGTAGGTTATTTATCAGATATTACAAGTATTAGTGGAGTAAAAGTAGCTATTAAACATATTCCAATTGAATTTAGTACTCTACAAAAGATGTTAAACAAAGAAATTGCTGATCTAAAATCACGTTTTCAAAGTGAAAGAGATAAAACGATTCAAGAACGTATTCGTCAAGATTATGAATCATTAGAGCAATTTATCTCTATGCTTGCTGCAACTCAAGCAAGAATCTTCGATTTTCAAATGCATGTCATGATTAGTGCCGATAGTAAAGAAGACTTAGAGCTTAAGAAAATGCAAGTTAGAACCTACCTAGATGCTTTGGGTATGCGAGGAATATCTTTAATGTTCGAACAAGAAAAAGTATTAAAGTCCATTATTCCGATATTCCCAAAACAAGATATTGAAACACGGATTGGAACACCAATTCCATCAATTACCGTGGCCGCAATGTATCCATTTGTCTTTGATAGTATCAAGGATCCAGGAAATGCTACATTAATGGGAGAAGACTTCTCTGGTGGTGTTGTTTTATTCAACCAGTTCTTATATCAAATAAAGAAGGAAAGTAATCGGAATAATGCTAACATGATTTTGCTAGGAACAAGTGGTTCTGGTAAATCTACAGCAGCGAAATTACTTCTTAGAACGCATTTACGTAATGGATGCAAAGTCGTATGTATTGACCCAGAAGGTGAACTTGAAGAAATGGCTCACAATCTGGGTGGAGATTTCCTAGATCTTGGTAAAGGTGGAGACTTTGGAATGATTAATCCTCTTGAAGTAGTTGTTGATGCGGATGAAGAAGAAATCGCTCAAGGTCTTGGTTATACAATTCTTACAAGAACATTACAACAATTAAAAGCATTTATGAAATATTTATATCCAGATATTGAAGAAGATGTTTTAACAATGTTTAGTGAAATCGTTCAAGATACTTACAAAAGATACAAGATTGATTTTGATACTGATTTTACTAAGATCACTAGTGCGGATTATCCAACATTTGATGATGTATATGCAACAATTAAAGGTCGTCTTTTATCGATGCCTGATGCTACTCGGGAAAAAGATGTTATTGAACGACTTGAGTTAAAGATTAGACCACTTACAAAAGAGTTAAGATACTATTTTACAGGTCATACAACCCTTAGATTTAACAGTGATTTTATTGTCTTTAATATTAGAGAACTTATGAATAGTGATGAAAATATTAAGAACACATTATTTTTCAACATCTTAAAATATGCGTGGGGTTTATGCTTAGATAAAAATGTAAATACGGTTATGATGGTAGATGAGGCCCATGTACTTTTATCAAGTAGAAATGAATTAGGAGCAGAATTCTTAGCGCAAATTCAAAGACGTTCAAGAAAATACAATACAGGAACCATTATTATTACGCAACAGCCGACAGACTTTGCGGCTCCAAACATGATCGTTCATGGAAAAGCAATATTTGATAATGCTGCCTACTATTTAGTAATGGAACTTAGAAAACAAGCGGTTGATGATTTAGCTAAATTAATAGATTTAAATGAATCAGAAAAAGATAGTATTAAATACTATAATCAAGGAGAAGCTTTGTTTATCTGTGGTAATAGAAGAATGCGTATTTCTGTTATTGTTACTCAAGAAGAACTGGATTCTTTTGGTTCAGGAGGAGGGTTATAAAATCCTTCTTTTTTAATATATATGTTGCATTTTGTAAATTAATGGTATAATTATATAGGTTAATCTAATTTATGGGAATTGATTCAGATGTCTCCGTATAACTTTAACGGCAACAATGCTAACGTGTTCTATGTGAATTCGACTGGCAACCTCAACAACAACAATGTGGATTGGACCGAACCCGGTGTGCGCCCAATATCCTTTTAAACTCAAAGTTTGGTTACGACTAAACTAAAAAGCATTAGGATACAAGATTAGCCAAAGGTAAATACCTAAATAGATAATATTGATATTTTAAGTCTTGTATTTAAAATTAGGACAATATTGAGATGGGAACATTTTTCCCGTCTTTTTATTTACGACAAAATAGGCCAAAACATTACAAAATATACCTCTATGAATATTAACAGATGTGTTTTATACTATTAAATACCCGGAGGTTTTATGAAAGAGTTAGAATACTACAATCAAATAAAAAATTTAATTGAAAACTATGAAGTGAACCAGAAAGTACGATTCTTGCAAGATAATCACGAGAAGTTGTTGATGAATTGGACTATCGGAAAATTGTTAGTTGATGCCCAAGGTGGAATGAATAGGGCTAAATATGGTGATGAATTAATCAAAAAGTGGTCTATTAAGTTAAAAGAAAATTTTGGAAATAATTATTCAAAAAGAAATTTAATGTTTTATAGGACATTTTACTCTTTATTTCCAAATGTGAACACGCTGTGTTCACATTTAAGCTGGTCTCATTACCGATGTTTATTACCGATTAAGAACGAAAATGCAAGAAATTATTATATTAATCAAATAATTCTCAATCATTTATCAGTACGAGAATTAAGAGAAATGATAAAAAATAAAGCGTATGATAGATTGTCTTTCAAAGATAAAGAGAATATTGAGTTAATTGAAAATATAAATAAAAGCAATTTAACGATGGAAGATATGATTAAAGATCCCATCCTTGTTAAAGTAGATAGAAAAATAGATAAGTTAGATGAAAAAGTCTTACATCAATATATAATCAGAATGTTAGAGACTAGATTTTTAGAATTAGGTACTGGCTTTGCTTTAATAGGACATGAATACAAAATAGCAATAAATAATCATACTTATAAAATAGATCTATTATTTTTTAACGTAAACTTAAATTGCTATATCGTAGTCGAATTAAAAACAAGAGAGTACAATCCCAAAGATATAGGACAGCTTCAATTTTATGTTGACTACATAAATAAGAACGTTAAGCTGAAGAACCATAATCAAACAATTGGTTTATTAATCGTCAAAAAGAAAGATAAATATGTCATAGAATATGTTACCAGTGAAGATATATATGTTACAACTTATAAATTAATGGTATAATATTTATGGTTAATCTAAAATGTGGGAACTGCTAAAGATGTCTCCGTATAACTATAACGGCAACGCTAACGTGTTCATTGTGAATTCGAATGGCAACCTCAACAACAACGTGAATAACACGAATGCCTATTAGGCGCCTAACAGGTATTCTTTTAAACTCAGAGTTTGGTTACGACTAAACTAAGAAGCATCAGAATACAAGATTAGCCAATGGGAAACCTAAATAAATTTTGCTGATGATTTAGTATCTAAAATACTATTCTATAACAGTAAAAGAAAAGACTGAGCTAAAAATTGCATCAGTCTTTTTAAAATTATGGTCCGGTAGGTCCTGTTGGCCCGGTTGGTCCGGTAGCACCTTCAGGTCCGGTAGGTCCTGTTGGCCCGGTTGG
>CALVHK010000012.1 GCA_944327405.1 uncultured Bacilli bacterium
ACAAATATATTATTATTTTGATCAAAACACCACACTTTGATCTTTTCATCATCTAAATTACTTTCGTCTTTAAAAATTTCAACTTTTCTATCAAAAGTGCCCATATTTTCTAGCACGTCTAAAAGCCGATTAAAAATTTTTTTATTGGCTAAGGAGTTTATTGTTTTATTAATATCGTTATCAACCGAATATAAATTTACTCTTTGATTTTTTTTCATGTTGCTTTGCACTTATTACTCCTTAATTTTATTTTTTTTGTACCATTCAGCAAAATCATATTTAGCAGTTCCCCAAAATTTAGCTTCATAGTCTCTGTCTTTCTCCCTTAATTCGCTAAGTGTTTCTGTCTCTCCATCAGGAATGTAAAATTTGTCATGCCATCTTCCTAAATTTCCTCTAGCTTCTTTGGATATAGTTCCTGTTCCTCCGCCAGAAAATATAACCGGTTCTTCACCTGGTTCACAGTAAGCAAAGCAATCCTCTAATCTAGCCTTCCTATTTTCTTCATTTTTAAATAATTCTAGGAATTTATCTACTCCTATTTGCTTATCAAAATAAGCATTATAAGGGCCTGGTAAACCGCCCAATGCATCAATGTAAAGTCCAGAATCTGACTTGATACATGGCCTTCCTAGTTTTTCACAAGCATATTTTACACTAAAAGCCACTACGTCTTTACAACTTTTAGCTTGAATTTCAAGTATCTCAAAATCAGGACTTTTAATTTCAATATCAAAGCCATACATATCTTTAAAAATGTGTTGTGCTTCTTCAAATTTTCCCTTATTCCCAGTTAAGTATATAGGTTTTTCCATTTTATCCCTCCATCACTATTATTTTATCATATTTTTTTTATCTTTTCTATAACATTTTTTCTATCTAATAAATTTGCGACTTCTCGCGTATGGAATATTCTTGTCTGTTATTCCCCAAGGGTTATCTAAAAACTTTTCCCAAACTTCTGCATAAGGAGGCTCATCAAAATGCTCTGTTAGTAATGATAAATCATAAGTTGGCAAAATATCCAAAGGATTAATTGTGTTTTCTTCTCCAGAATGTGAAGTATTAAATTTTCTCACTTCAAAATGCAAATGAGGTATTCTAGATCCTCCGGAACAGCCACTTAATCCAACAATTTCTCCTTGGTGAATCAACTGCCCTTCGCGTACTAATACTTCTCGTAAATGAGCATATACTAGTCTTCTTCCATAATTATCAAGTATTTCTACTTTGTTTCCATATCTTTCATTCCAGTTCGCACTACCACTTACAATTTTTTCATCTAATCCTGCTGTTAAAACTATACCACCAATAGAGGCTTTTATTGGGGTTAAAGTTCTTGATGTAATGTCAAATCCTGAATGAAATCTTGGCTTTCCAAGTATCATATGTATTGGTCTTAATCCATATTTATCATGATCTAGTACCATGTATTTAGGTTCTACTGGCCAAATATAAGATTCTTCATTTTTTCTTTCTAATTTTCTTTCTTGCATGAAATATGATTCTATTGCTTTTTTTAGTAAATCTTGATCTGAACATATATTATAGTATTTAATTGAATTGATATTTTTCATAGCACAATTTCTGATTTCTCCTAATCCAGACTTCAATTCTTCATCTAAATAGTTTTCGAAATCCTGATAAGAAATATTATTTTTTTCCCTTTTTAAAAAGTTCTCATATAATAACTCTCTATTTGCATCTACAAACAAAACATGATAATTATCTAAATTTAAATATTTTGCGGTGTATAAAATTCCTCTTAGTGATCTAAATCCTATCACTATAATATTATCACAGTAAGATTCGGATAATATTTTTTTTATTTCTGTTGCTATTAGTAGAGAAGTTATATCTTCACCAAAATTATTTTCTAATGTTGCAACCCATTCACCTATTGATGATCCAAAGCCACTTTCTTTGTATAATTGTCGCATGATTGGTCCGGTGTCAATCATATCGATATTTTCATAACTGTTGCATATCTCTTTTGAAGCATATGTTTTTCCAACAGCATGCGGTCCTGTTAGAAATAAAATATTTTTCATTTTCTTTACCTCCCATTTTTAAGCCTTTTATCATTTGTCTGATAAATCCATCTTAGCATAATCGTATTTTTTATATAATTCTAATAAATAACTACAAACTTCCTCATTTTTAGTAATTGTTTTTTTGGCAATTAAATTACAATAACCACACGAATTGCAATTCCCAGTACATTTATTATCCACAAAAAATTTCAAAAATCCATCTAATTTTTTATTATCAATATAGATATGTCTCTCGCATTCTCTTTCTCTGCCTAGCCCTCTAACTCTTTTTATTTCATCATATATTTCTTTTTTAGTAACCACTTCTTTTCTTGTTAATTTTAAGTTTTCACTTTCCTTAACACCATGTCCTTGAATTAAGTCTAGTAAATTACCATCATAACTCCTATTAGTGTAAGCCTTTACTCTTTTAACCAATTGCTCGGTTGGAAAATCACGTTCTGTAATTTTAAAATGTTCTATGCCCAATTCTTCGTAATAGTGCAAATCCTCTGGTCTTACCCATGGTGATTTTATATATTCATCAATATGTTCTAGCTCTTTTTCTTGACAATAGAATAAACTCCAATCCTCATATGAAGAAGTATCATTATTAATACTTGAAGCATGTGCTAATCCATTGGTATGAGTATAAATCATTGGACAGTTTTTTAAGCAACTATTTGTAACAAGAATATCTATTTTTGCAGTATGCAAATTATCAACTATATATTTTAACGTTTTAAAGTCACGATTTATTTTTACAAAATCCACACATAGATAATCCGCTCCTAAATCCTCCCAATATTTTGCTTTAGTATAAGAATCAATACATGCAAACGTTGAAATTCGAACTTGAAAATCATCAGGAAAATATCTTTTGACAAATATTAATATATATGGATTCGTTACAGTTAAAGCATTTACTCCAACTTTTTTCAAGTAACTTAGAAATTCGTATAAGTTCTTTTGCCAGTCAAAATTTTGCTCGTTATTAGATAAACAACTTCCATTTAATAAATAATTAAATCTAATACCCGCTTTTCTAACTTTTCTTACATGATTTTCAAACTTTTCTTTATCAACATCCATTAAGGAATTGTCTGCTCGGCCACCGCCAATATAATCGTTTTTTAATTTTCCATAAACCTCATAAACCGGATAATCTGCTATTTGATCAATTAAATCATCATCAAAATTTGTTGCTAAAGATATTTTCATTCTCTTCACCTCACATTATTTATTAAAATCTTTAACTATATTTGAAATTATACTCAAAAATTTTTTGTTAGTACTTGGATCTTGTATGGCAATTCTTATATGTGTTAAATTGCACTCATCTTTAATAGGTACTACTGATACTTGTCTATTTGTTAATTCTTTCATAAATTTATCATCAAATGTGGTTATTGTCATAATTGTATTTGAATTGCTTTTGATACACTTGATATTAATTTTCTCTAATTGATTTATCATTTTTTCTCTTTCAGAAATAATCCTTTCAATATTTATGCGAATATTATCTTGCTCATGTTCTAACAAATGATTTGCAATTACACAAGATAAACCTGAAAATTCATTTGTTGTAATATTTTCCAAATATGTTTGTTTAAAGTGCGGACTGCAAGCTATATAACCTATCCTAAAATTTGCTAATCCATAAGCCTTTGAAAACGATCTAACTATTATTAAATTATCAGGTAATTGTTTATAACTAAGTAAACTCTTCTTACCAGTAAATTCAATGCCAGATTCGTCTATTACTATTGGTATCTTTATTTTTTTAGCAAGCGATATTATCTTGTCGTTATCTTCGTAAATTCCAGTAGGATTATTAGGGTTACATATGTATATCATTCTGGTTTTTTTATCTAGAGATTCCATTATTTTTTTAAAATCAATATTATAGTCAGCCATGTAAACACGTTTAGTCCAACTTCCTAATGATGTAACCGCAAATTCTACTTGATCAAAAGTGTAAAATGGTGTAACTAAATTTCCCTTTTTACGAAATAATATCTTCACTATGTTTTGTAAAGCTCCATTAGCTCCAGATGTTAAAAGTAATTCTCTATCTGTTTGTTCATGAATCTTGATTGTATTTTCCAGTTTTTCTATACCAATCCGAGATGGGTACTTATCAAATTCGCTTGAATCAATTTTTAGTTTGTTATAACTTGATAAATATCTTCCAGATAAAGTCATATCAATTAATTTCGACTTTGTTTTAGAATAATCACATAGATAGTTTCTGTTAGAGTAAACAAATTTTTTATTTTTGAATAAGGATGGTAAAAACATTTCTTTTTCCACCTCCTACATCAGTAACATGCTCATCAACTATTTTTACTAATTTAAAGCCCATTTCAGTTACATAATCTAGAACTTGTTCCTTACTTAATAATATCATAGGCGGTCTATTATTTAAACACAAATAAGTATTATCATCTACTTGTTTTAAATCAGATGTAATTATATCATTAGTAAATGTAGAAATAATAGCATATCCATCTTTTTTTAATATTCTAAAAATCTCTTTTAATGAGTTAATATATTCACTTTTGCTCGTAGAATTGTGTATTACTCCTATTGATATGGCTAAATCATAAGAATCATTTACTACCGGAATATGATCCATGGATGCTTCTATAAAATTTATATTGCTCGAGTGATCAAACATTTCCGGGTATTTATCGAGTGCTAATACAACAGCTCCTTTATTTTTCAAATATTTAGAATATCGTCCACCACCACAACCTATATCAATGCATTTTCTATTTTCTATATCAATGGTATCAATTTGTTCTGTTATGTATGTAGACAAAGGTCTGCTTCTAAAATCTTGTCCTGTGGATTTTTCTTTCCAAAAAACCTTATTTTTTTGTGAATCAAGTACTCTGTATTTGGTATTACATACACAGCTTTCAATTATCTTAAGATTCAATTTTTCCATGACCTCTCGACATTTCTTTTTTTGCTCTTGATTTTTAACTAATACAAAGAATGCAGGCCCAACCGAAGAAAGTGCTAGAAAATCGCAATATTTATTCTCATACAAGCTTCTTATATTATCACTTATCGTCATTAGATTATCATAAACAAAAGCACAATTTTCATTACTACCCATATTAAATCTATAATCAAATACGACTTCTGCTAAACTTTTTATACTGCCATTTACCATATCTGGTAAAGCTTTATGTAGTATATTATAAGCAATTTTTTCGGAATATTCTTCACCGGTTTTTTTGAATTTCCACAAATTTTTTTCTTCGAGTTCCATTAAGGTTTTAGCGTCTTTTTGAACAAAATCTTTAGGGTAACAAATCAAAACATCAGATTCATATTTAAGTTTTGCGATTGTAGTTGATCTTCCTGCAATAATAATTATTCCCTCATCAGTTAAACCATTAGTGGCTCCGCCTCCTATACATTGTACTACTTTTAAATGATCCTCATCATGATCATCGATCTCCTCTCCATGATTAGATGCTAAATACTTTATCAAATCCTCATTAGGAATCGGACACCCATATAGCTCATTTATTGATGCGGATACAGAGGCAATTGTAGAACTGCTAGAACCAAAGCCACAATGTTTAGGAATATCATTATCATCCACATCAATAGTTAAAGAAGGCGATACGCCAAGTGCTTTACACATTAATAAATACGCATGCTTGACTAATACCTTTCTTTTAGTTGTAGTTGAAATATTCAACTGTCCACCATTTTCATTATCCACTTTAACTTTAACTCTTATAAATTTTTCTAGGGATATAACAACTTCTCCCGGAGTAAAAATCATACTATCATTATAGCAAACAGCCAATGGATTTATTGCCATCGCATCTAATCGGCAAGGATAATCAATCACTATTTGAGTTAATTTTAATGTTGGCAGTATTTCAGATCCCTTCTTAAATTCATTAAAAACATATCCAGCATCTATAATAGGAAATTTCTTCATTTCTATACCTCCTCTAAAAAAAGAGTATCAAAAGCTAGATAACTTATAGATACTCTTTTATTTTTTTGTCTTGAAAAGATTCATTATAATGTAATGAATTAATACATTTAATTTAAAATCTAATAAACCCTTACTCATTTTCATCACTCCTATAATGAATTAACAAATTATTTTCTTATAATTTCATCACTTTTATCAAGTTCTTTATCTTTTCCAATAATTTGAACTTTGAAATTTCGTTCTCCAACTTTATAACTAGTTTCAGCTCCTACTGTTTTGCCATATACAGCTTTTCCCATAGGGCTATTTATAGTTACTTCTGGAATTTCCTGATCTAAAGTAGCTCCCAATGTAGCCACCAATTTAAATTGCATAGGTTCTGCTTCTCCACTAGATAAAATTATATTCACACTAATAATATCTCCTATATCAATTTTAGCAATATCATCTTGGCTTTGCTCTATGATTACAATTTTAGACAATTGGTCATAATATTCTTGAAGTTGGCCTAATAACATTCTTTCTTGTCTATTAGCTTCATCAAAAGCAAAATTATCGTGCCATCCATCACCGACAGCACCCGAATAAGCCTCACCTTTTTCCAAATTGTTCTGTCTAATTTTTTCCTTAAGAACTTCTATATTCTTTAGAAGTTGTTCATACCCCGCTTGATCAACGTATATCTTTTTTTCTTTCTCTTGCATAAAAAAATCTCCCTAATTGGGATATATACTAACATAAATCAAAGACTATGTCAATGTATATTTTTTAAAAAATTATTTTTTAAAAAATATCAGAAGAAAATAGTACAAAAACGATTAATGTTCTGATTTTGTTAATTTAACAATTATATTCTCTAGCAATTTTAAATCAATCGGTTTAGAAATGTAGTCACTAAACCCTAAGCCTAGGTATCTTTCTTTTGCTCCAGTTTTTGCGTCCGCTGTTAAAGAAACAACCGGAGTAGAAAAACCTTCTATTGACTTTAAATTTTGAAATGTTTGCACGCCATCCATTTCAGGCATCATTATATCCATAAAAATAATATCATATGAATTACTCTTAACTTTTTCTAAGCACTCTTTACCACTAAGGGCAGTATCCACTTCTAAATTTAAGTGTTCCAACAATTTTTGAGCTACTCTAAGATTGATTAAACTATCATCAACTACTAATGCTTTCAGATTCATCACCTACTTTTTGAGATATTCTAACAATAAATGTTGTTGATTCACACTCAATACTTCCATTCATTAAATCGACAAGTTTTTTGGTAATTGATAATCCCAAACCCATACCCGATTTATTGGAATCCTTATGTTCACTAGATCTAACAAAATTTTCAAACAAGTGATTTATTACTTTCTGATCAATACCAATTCCTATGTCTTGAATAAATTCATAACCACTTAATTAGTTATGCATTTAAAAATTCGATTCTAATACCCAGAACTCCATATTGTTCTTGTTTTTCTTTTGTATAAAATTGTTCGAGAACACCAATTAATTCTTCTTTTGTCATAGACTTATCTGATAAAATCGAAATATCGAAATCTTTGAACATATCTTCAAACGAATTATATCTTAATAAGCCAACCACTTTGGCATCAAATGATTCATTAAGTTCAGGTTCTTTTAAAAACTTAATTGTATCTCCAATTTTAATTTGTTGTCTTTTTTCATCGAAAAGTCTAATTTCAATTCTTTTTGTACCATTAAGTATAAAATTAAAATACTCTGGTTGTAATTTCATTTCGTGGTTCATAATTTTTATCTCCTTTTTTCAAAATTAATTGTTTTTGTTGCTTTAAATTACTGTTATTACCAACATAGTTAGTATATCATAAAGTAATCAATTTGCAATCTTATTATTTTACTTGATTCATTACTTGCAAATTTAGAAAAACATGTTAAAATAAAACTATAAAGAGGTGTTAGGTTTGAAAACATATGGAAAAGTTAGTGAGTTTCGAAAGATGACTGTAAAAGTAATTCTTGATGATAAAGTCTTATACGAAGGTAGTGTCGATGATGCTCCATCTGATATTAAAGACATGCATTATACTAAAGCACTTTTGGGGAAACCTACAGAAATTTATGTGGTAAAAGAAGATTAGTTTATTTTAATTTTCTTGTTAAAGTATAGGTATCACCTAATGTTATATCATTATCAGTGCAATAGAAACGGTCGAATTGAAATGTGACATTCTCCTCTTGCATGATTGGTTTATTCATCACAATAAATCCTGGTATTCGAGATTGATTTTCATAATTGGTATATTTATATAAAGGTGGTACATATAGAGATTTACCTTTTACCATAGCTTTATGATAATGGCCTTTTATTTTTATGAGATGGGAAATCAAGTTTGGTTGGTTGGTGATTTGATAAATATTTCTATTTTCGTGTTCTAAAGAAATATAGTAGCCATAGAACGTAAAGAATGCTTGATAAAAACCTAAGGGATTTATCTTTTTTTCTCGGGCTAATATTTTTAATATATCCACTTGTAATGGACTATCTTCATACCAAGAATCATGATTGCCTGCTAAAATATATTGATGAATATCAGGACTTGTGGGGTAATTGCATAAAAGATAGTCTCTTTCCTTTTCTACTTCCTCTTTTGATACATCGCTAAAACAAACCGGCATTCTTCTATCATTTACCGTAATTTTCCCATTGCCAATATCTCCTGCGTGAATTAAATGATGGATGCTATTTTTTTGGCAGTATTCTAAAACTCTATATAGATATGCAATGTTGTCATTGATTCTTGATATATGCGTGTCTGATACTAACATTACTTTTTCTTCATTTAGATGAAACATACAGGCATGTTCTATATAAATATTCTTTAACATTTCTTTTTCCGTATCACTATATTCGCTAAAAAAGCCAAAAATTTCTTCAGCTATTAAGAATAATAATTCATACTGATATAGGTTGTAATCTTGTAATATTTTATTAAAATCTCTGCCTTGTAAAAGTTCTCTTATTGCATCCATAATAAACCCTCCAAACACTACTATACACTATTTGGCTTAGAAATGCAAATCGTGTTCTAAGAAATTACTTGCGAAACATTTTGTTTGTTGGTTTAATTTAAAAATTTAGAAAAATTGTGTTTTTAGACAGAGACTGAATGAGCGTTTGTTGCTTTTATTGCTTCTACTTCATTGTTTATTTTGTTAATAATATTTGAACTTTTGTAAACATCTATCAGCTTACTCTTTTTATCTTGAATATCATAATAATATTTATTATTAATATTTTGAATTATTTTGGTGGCATCATTTACGTTCATATTTTCGGCAACTAGTAAATACATAAAGGCCAAGTCAGCAGACTTCAAATCAGCTCTTTGTTTTTTATTTTCGATTTGATCTATGTAAGTTTTATATTCCGATATGCCTTTACAAATTTTTAGTGCTAAATTAAGATTTAAAGGATGATTGATACTTATTTCATCGATCATTTTGTTGGGATTATTTTTCCAATTACCTAGTTGTTTGGGATTTTCAATTGAAAAATAAAGTTTTAGAAAATCAAGAAGTTTTATAATGTTGTGTTTAGGATATATTTTTTTAATAAAATTATCACATTCTTTTTCTCCAGAAGAATAAATATCCAGGAAATACTTCTCATTGTTCGTTGAATTATATATGTCGCGTTGGATATTGCGAATTTGAGGATTTAAAGATAAAATATCTACCGCTTTCACTTTTACTTGCTCGTTGGTAAATTGAGATATTTTCCCTTTAATATCTAGATTAGTCTCATTTGTAATTTTTACTAATAAAGTAATTTTATTTAAATTCTTTCCGTTTTCAATTAGCGTTGTAAGAGTTTGTTGACCATTATTAATGATTGGGTCTTTTATTAAAATAGATGTTTCTAAATCTTCTACCGTTCCTGTTATATTAATTCCATTATTATATTTTACAAAGTTTTCAGGTTCGTTTTCTATCGTATATAACATTTTTTTGTTGGTTTTTAATTTCCCTCTCACATTATCAACAAAATATTTTGATAAATCCAAGTTTTTATTTTTGGTGAATGATATGCCTAAACTTTTAAATATGCAATCTATAAATTCATTTGCTTTAATAAAGAAAATAAAATTATTATTTTCATCTTTAGAAATATTATTTTGATAAGATTCCATGTCATTACTCTTTGGTTTTAAAATTTCTAATTTTAAATTGTTTGTTTTCTTTGGTAATAATTTATTTTCAAAAAACATTTTGTATATTTCATCAGGAGTTTTGTTCTTACCAGAGTTTTCTATACGACTAGATATAACATGAAATGTTACTTTTTTTGCTTTTAAAAATTCTTTGTTTTTAGTAATAAAGCGAAATAGATCTTCTCCTTCTTCAGGAATGATATCTCTTTGGCAAAGGTCAAAATTCTTTTTTAAAATATCTATATCTTTATATTTTATTTCTCCTAATTTAATTTGATAAACATCTACATTGTTAGCATCATAATAAATTGCGTCGATCTTTCCATCTTTACTTCCTGTTACTAAATATTTGTTGATGCAATCTTCATAGCTTATATCATGGATTGTACTAACGGCGAAAACCTCAAAAGCATTCCCATAATTCATTTTTCCTTCTTCAAAAATATTTTTCTTAATTAGTAGTTGTTTTATATTTTTTAGCTCATCTAAAATAATTTGGGCTTTATATTGTCCTAAACTTGCCATTAATTTTGCTTTATAAATGTTATCTGTATCTTTGTCTTGCAAATAATCATAATTTATGTTTTCTGTTGTTTTCACAGTTTTCCAATCGTCTTCTGTAACTAAATATTTATTATCCTTATCTCTTACATATTTTTTCTTAGGAATAATCTTCCATAATCCGGAACGCAGATATTTTGTATCAAATAAAGCTTCTCCTTTAAAACTAGATGATTTGGGACAACCTTCTTGCAGTCTGCCACGAACTTGACTTTGTAAAGAATAATCATTTTTTACTTCTAAATAACTAGCTACTTCTTCATATATTTTTTCTAATGGTATATATTCATCTTTTTGGCGATTTAAAATATTTTCTAAACATATATAAATTGTTTCTTTGGTTGTTGCTTCTTTCATATACTTCACCCTCTTGTTTGTATTATATCATATCTCTTCAGGATGATCAATATATTAAAAAAAGATCTTTTTTAAAGTTTAGAACTATTATTAAAATAAGATAAGCGTTTTTAGCTTATCTCATTTTAGGTTTTTCCATAATATTATTTTGTAAAGCAAACTTTAGAAAGTCTCTTATTGAATTAGATATATTGTAATTTTCTCCTAAACTATACCAGTGATAAATCAAGATTTCATCATTAGGAACTAGTGGAACATTGATTTTTTTATGTGCTAAGAAAACATGCATAGATATTGTTAAGTTAGGATCACTTGCTGCTTGTTCTGTTTGTTCGAAAACAAGCTCCAATTCATCATCATTTATGGTAAATCCACTATGAATTTCTTCGCTAATCTCCCTTTTGGCTGCTTCAATTAATGTTTCACCTTCTTCTACTCCACCACCAATGAAAGTATATGAATTCGTTTTGCTACTTTTTCTTGATTGTACAATTAATAGTTTGTTGTTTTCTATAAAAGCAATTCCTACTACTTCTTTATTTTTCATCTTTTTTCTTAGTCGGTTTCTTAGTTGTCTTTGTTTTCTTTGGTTTTATGACTTCTACTTCTTCAATTGGCTCCTCTACTTTCTTTGGTGCCTCTTCTACTGGTTCTTCTACAACTGGGGCTTTTAAATCAATTACTTTGGTACCAGCTAGAATATCATGAAGTCCTCTTCCATCTTTGTAGAATAAGATCATTAAGAAAATGATTATCATTAAAATGGTATCAATGTTTGATGCTATACTATAAATTGTGTTATATGTACTTTCTTTAAAACATATTGCTACTAAAGTAAGTAAATTGAAAATGATTCCATTTAATATGAATGTTCGAATAAAATAATTATGTAATTTTAATTCTTTGCCATTATTACTTACAATTCGAATATTCATTAGTCTTTTTCCTAATGGTTGTCCTTTGGTAAAATATACAAACACACCATAATATAAGAAGATTATAATAATATTTCCTATAATATAAACATATCCATTACTGTTTAACTCATAACTTAACTCACTGATTTGTTCTGATGCTTCAGTAGCGTCTAATTCTCCACTTTGGTAACTTTGCATAATCTCGCCATATTCGTTATTTGCTTCTGTATATCCTTCGTATCTTGGATTGATAAAAGGAATATAGATCAATGCCGAACATATAATTGTGATTAATACATAGTCAATTAAATACGCTCCAATTCTTTTTAAAGCAACATTACTATTTGTCAAAAATATCAACTCCTTATGGAATATTATATTATTTTTCGGGTTGATTGTAAAGCTATTTAATCATTCTTTTTAAACTTAGAATGGCATTTTTTTCGATTCTTGATACTTGGGCTTGACTGATGTTTAGAGATTCAGCGATTTCCATTTGGGTTTTTCCAATGATATAACGTTCAATTAATATTTCTCGTTCTCGATCTTTAATTTTATTTAATCCTCTTCTTAGGGAAATTAGCATGTCTTTGTCACTGTTTAAATCTTTTTTATCCGCTATTTGATCCATAAGATAAATCGTATCACCACCATCATTATAAATAGGTTCAAAAATACTCATTGGTTCTTTAAGACTATCTAGAGCTTGAGCGATTTTATATTCTTCCACATCTAATTCCCTGGCTATTTCTTGATTGGTTGGTTCTACTCCATGCTTGTTAAAGTAGGCTTCCTTATACCTTAATATATTGTAGGCTAAATCTTTGATTGATCTACTAATACGAATACTGTTATTATCTCTAATGTATCTTTTGATTTCTCCAAGAATTAGAGGTACAGCATAAGTGGATAGTTTTAAATTATAGGATAAATCAAAATTATCAATTGCTTTAATTAGCCCAATTACTCCTACTTGAAATAAATCATCCATGTTGTAATTACCTTTGTTAAAACTTCGTAAAATACTTAATACTAGTTTTAAATTCCCATTAATCAACTCTTCTTTAGCACTTAAGTCTCCATTATGGTACCTTTCAAATAATTTAATCATTTCACTACTATTTAATACTTTTAATTCATTAGTATTAATTCCGGTAATATCTACTTTGTATCTTGCCATAAAAAACTCCTTTCCTTTTATTTATGGGAAAGAAGTTTCTTTTTTATTCATTTTTATATGCGAAGTGGGTTAATATCTAGCTCTAAGAAGCAATTTTTGTGGGTAGCATATATTCCATCTAAATCTTTTAATGTTTTCATTAATTTATCATCAAAGCGATATTTTATCGTAATACTAAAGCGATAAATGTTGTTTCTTTTGAAATTAGAAGCTGTGCTTGGTCCTAGAATAATACTTGTCTCATCCAAATTATTTTCTAAATATTTTTTAATCTTACTTGCCTCAGTTGATGCAACATGATAATCTTTGCTGGCTATTTTAATGTTGGCTAAGTAATAGTATGGAGGATACTTGAGTATTTTTCTTACTTTCATTTCTTTAGCATAAAACTCGTCATAGTCATGATTTTTTACCGCTTTTATTGTTTCATTATCTGGATTAAACGTTTGAATCACAACCGAACCAGGAATAGTACTTCTACCTGCTCTACCGGATGCTTGATCAAGTAGGCTAAATGTGCGTTCACTACTCCTGAAATCCGGAATATTTAGACTACTGTCGGCACTTATTACACCTACTAAAGTGCATTTTGGAAAATCTAGACCCTTACTAATCATTTGGGTTCCGATTAAAACATTGTATTCTTCATTCTTAAAAGCTTTGATGATTTTATCATGTGCCCCCTTTTTGGTTGTAGTATCTGCATCCATCCGAATGACTTTAGCATCTGGGTATTTTTCTTGGATCATCTGCTCTAGTTTTTCTGTACCCATACCCATATAATTTAGTCCTCTTTCATGACATTCCGGACAAATATCATCTTTAATTTTGGTATAGCCACAATAATGACATCTAAGTGTGTTGGCATTTTTGTGATAAGTTAAAGAAATTTCACAATGAGGGCATTTGTAAGTAAATCCACAATTGCTGCAAGTGATGAAAGTGGAAAATCCTCTTCTATTTAAAAGTAGTATTACTTGCTCTTTATTATTTAGACACTCTTTTATCTTGGTATCTAGTAACTTGCTAATAACAAAGTTGCGATGTTCTAACTCACTTTTCATATCAACTATAAACACTTCAGGAAGTGGTAAATTATTGGCCCGATGCTTTAATGTGATTAGTTCGTACACTTTCTTTTGCGCTCTAGCCATAGACTCTAATGAGGGAGTAGCACTACCGAGTATTAGAGGGCAATGATGATATTCACTTCTTTTGATGGCTAAATCCCGGGCATGGTATCTTGGGGTATTATCTTGTTTGTATGTATCACTATGTTCTTCATCCATAATAATGACACCTATATTGGTTAAGGGTGCAAAAACTGCACTACGAGTACCAATCACAATTTTTATTTCTCCTTTTAATATTTTTAAATATTCTTCATACTTTTCTTTTACCGATAATCCACTGTGAAGGATAGCAACATCACTTCCAAAAGCATCATAGAATATACTTACGATTTGCTCAGTTAAACTGATTTCAGGAACTAAGAGTAAAGCTGTTTTACCCCTAGCAATCACTTTTTCAATTAGCTTGATATAAATTTGGGTTTTGCCACTTCCGGTTACTCCATATAAAAGAAAAGTTTTAGCAACATCAAGAGAGTTTGAAATTGTATCAAAAGCATGTTGTTGTTCTTCCGTTAATACTTTGGTATTTTTGGTTCCTTTTACATACACACTTTTCTTTATTCTTTTTTCTTCTTTTACTAATTCAAGCTTTATTAATTCTCTTAGACTGCTCGCATTCGCATTTTTCCTATTTATTTCATCTCTTTCTAATAGATCACTTAAAATTTTTGTTTTGTTGCTTTTTTTATGAGTCTGAATAAATTCTTCAATTTCTTCTTTAGGCTTATTTAGAAGAATAACTTTTTCATACTCATTATAATCTTTGGTTTGTTCTTTTACTTTTAAGGCACTTG
Source organism: uncultured Bacilli bacterium (assembly GCA_944327405.1). GTDB lineage: Bacteria > Bacillota_I > Bacilli_A > RF39 > UBA660 > Caccenecus. The sequence continues at coordinate 15,136 of CALVHK010000012.1, forward strand.
GCAGCATGGTTTGATAAGCTGTAATTAAATTGCATAAAGTTAGGCTCTGCATGTAGCGTCCTAGCATAAGTAATTCTTTATTTAATATCAAAAATTCGTCTTCAATACTCGCTATTTCTTTTAATTCGTAAGTTCCTTCATAAGTATTCGTAAGTTTTAAGACAATTCCATGAACATAGCGATTGTTAAAGGGGACTAATACTTTCATACCCACTTTTAATTTGTCTATTAAATCTGATGGCACTTTATAACTGAATGCTTTATCTAAAGATTTTACAGGATATTCTATAATACAATATGCATACATTTTTAACCCTCCATCTCTATTTTATCAAAATATAGACTGATATTCTAGTTTTTTGTTTTTTCTAACTGGTAAGTTAGGGGTATGATTTCTTCACTTTTAATGAAGTTGGCAATGAGCTTGTCGCTTTCCTTGGAAATGATGATACCTATTGTTTTGTTATGATGAGGTTCTCTAAATTGTTCGTCTATTAGTTTCATATAATATTCCATTTGGGCTTTATCTTCTTTTTTTAAAGGACGCAGTTTTAGCTCGACTACTACAGGGCAATTTAATTTCATATTAAATAGCAATAAATCTACATAATAATTTTTGCTTCCATCACTTAGTTTATATTGGTGACCCGCATATAAAAAGCCTTCACCTAACTGTTTGAAGAAAAGATCTAGATTAGCAAGAATACTTAATTCTAAGTCGTGTTCTGAAGATATTTCTTTATCCACTTCAATAATAATGGGATCTTTCATATTAGCTGTGATAGAATGCTTTTGAGGTGAAATAATATCTATTTTCTCAGGTTTATTAATTAATCTCTCATAGGAATTACTTTTTATTTCTTTTGCTAGTTCCCTTTCTGATAGCTTATTTTGAATACATAAATTAATGTAATAATTTCTCTTGTTCTCGTCTTTAATAGGTAATAATCTTTTGTAATGAGTCCAACTCAAAGTGCGCTGCAGTGCGGCGCATTTTGGAAATGAGTTATAAAATTGACGAAATTTACGTAAATTCGTGGCATCGTATCCCTTCCCATATTGTTCTGTAAGTCGAACAGACCATTTCTTAATTAATTCATTGCCGTATTTCGCTCTTGATTCTCCACCTTGGGCTTCAATGATTAATCTTCCTACATTCCAATAATTGGTTACTGTATCATTATTTTCTTCTAATCTTCTTGCTCTTTTACTTATTTCATTCTTTTTGATTAAATGTTCTATTTCATTGTAATATGTTTCTTCATTCATTAATAGTCTCCTTCACTTGTTTTAGTTTGTATGTTAACGGTATTATTTCTTCGCTTCTGATGAAATTAGCGATGAGCTTGTTGCTTTCCTTGGTGATGATGATACCTATTGTTTTGTTATGATGTGGCAATTTTAAATTCTCATCAACCAATTTCATATAGTATTCCATTTGAGCTTTATCTTCTTTTTTTAGTGGTCTTAATTTTAGTTCTACTACTACAAATGAATTGGTTTTAAAATTAAACAAAAGTATGTCTATATAATAATTTTTGTTTCCATCATTTATTTTGTATTGATGACCTGCATATAAGAATCCCTCCCCCTAACTGTTTAAAGAAAAGATCTAGATTAGCAAGAATACTTAATTCTAGGTCTTGTTCTGAGGTTATTTCTTTATCTGCTTCAATTATAATTGGGTTTTTCATGTTGGTTGTGATAGAATATTTAGGATAAGTCACAATATCTATTTTTTCTGGTTTATCAATTAGCCTTTCATAGGAATTACTTTTTATTTCTCTTGCTAGTTCCCTTTCTGATAGCTTATTTTGAATACATAAATTAATGTAATAATTTCTCTTGTTCTCATCTTTAATA
>CALVHK010000013.1 GCA_944327405.1 uncultured Bacilli bacterium
ACTTTTTTTCTACAATATCTTGAAAAACAGGTAAAAGTAAAGTATAATTAAGGAAGGATAGTAGGAGGGTCTATGAGGAAGATTATTGCTAGTTTAGATATTGGAACAAGTTCTATAAAACTTATAGTTGGTGAGTTTATTAAAAATAGACTGAATATTTTATGTACCTCTGAAGTGCCTAGTAAGGGAATAAAAAAAGGTTTGATTGTTAGAAAAGATGAGCTTTTACCAGTTTTGAAAGAAACTTTTCATAAAGCAGAAGAAATGCTTGGTATACCGGTTCGGGAAGTTGTTTTATCTGTTCCAGCTTATTATACGGAAGCACAAATTTCGGAAGGAACGAGTACTATTACCAATGAAGATCATGTTGTAACATATCAGGATTTAATAAGAGCTATGCATGCAGCTAGTTATAATAAGATTGGGGAAGATGAGGAGTTAATTTCGATACTACCTACTACTTTTAAAGTAGATAATACTGTTGTTAAAAATCCAATCAATATGATTGGAAAAAAGCTAGCTTTAAAGGCTGTTTTGATTACTGCACCTAAAAGTAGTGTAAATGATTTTTTGAGGGTATTGGAAGCAATTGGAGTGAAAGTAGTGGATGTTGTAATATCTCCTTTAGCAGATTATGCAGCGAACCCGTTTAAAGAAGCAAATACAAAAGTAGGAGCGGTTATCAATATTGGAGATGAAACAACAACGGTATCTATATTTAATAAAGGGATTCTCACAAAAGCGGAAGTGATTGAACTGGGGGGTGGTAATATCGATAACGATATTGCTTATATTTATAAGATAACGAAAAAAGATGCTAGAGAATTAAAAGAGCATTTAGGACTTGCTTGTAGTGATATGGCTAGAAGTGAAGAGAAGGTTACCCTAACAGACCGCTTGGGAGAAGAGCTCGTTATTAATCAATTAGATTTAAGTGAAATCATTGAAAGTAGATTAAGAGAAATATTAGAATTAGTTAAAAAGCAAATTAACCTCTTAACAAAAAGAGAAATTGAATATATAATTGTAACTGGAGGGTCTAGTGAAATGGGTGATTTTAATAATTTGATCGATAAAGTCTTTACTAAACCCCATATTCTTGGTAAAATAGATATTGTAGGTGTTAGAAATAACAAATTTAGCACTGCAGTTGGAATTATTAAATATTACAATGGAAGATTAAGATTGAAGAACAAAGAATATTCCGTATTTAATTTAGACGAATTGGAAATATTAAGTGGTATTCATAAAAAGGTGAGTATCAATGAAAATTCGATATTAGGAAAATTATTTGGATATTTTTTTGATAGTTAAGGAGAGTGCATTATGAACGGTTTAGAAATGGATCAAATAGCTAAAATCAAAGTTGTTGGTGTAGGCGGCGGCGGAAACAATGCGGTAAACCGAATGATTGAAGAAGGAGTAAAAGGTGTTGAATTTATTGTTGTTAACACAGATTTGCAAGTATTAAATGCTAGTAAGTGTGAAAACAAAATTCAAATAGGTGCTACTATTACAGAAGGTTTGGGAGCTGGTGCTAATCCAGAGATAGGACGTGCTGCAGCGATAGAATCAAAAGTGGATTTGGAAGAAGCAATTAAAGGCGCAGACATGGTCTTTGTTGCTTGCGGTATGGGTGGAGGTACTGGTACAGGTGCTGCTCCAGTTATTGCCGAAATAGCTCAAGAATCAGGTGCTTTAACAGTAGGTATTGTAACTAAGCCATTTAGATTTGAAGGAAAAAGAAGAATGGAAAATGCTTTACTAGGTCTTGAGGAGTTAAAGAAAAATGTAGATACTTTAATCGTTATTCCAAATGATAAATTAAGAGATATTATTGATCGTAACACATCATTCAAAGACGCTTTTAAAGAAGTAGACAACGTGCTTCATCGTGGGGTTCAATCTATCTCTGATTTGATTGCAGTAACTGGTATTATTAACCTTGACTTTGCTGATGTTAAGACAGTTATGCAAAAAAGTGGTACTGCTATCATTGGTATTGGATGTAATGCTGGAGAAAATAGAGCAATTGAAGCAGCTCGTCAAGCGGTTGCTAATTCCCTTTTGGAAGCAACCATTGAAGGAGCAACCAATGCAATAGTCAATGTTACAGGCGGATCTAACTTAACCTTGTTTGAAATTGAAGATGCGGTTGAAACCGTTAGAGCAGCAGCGAATAACGATGTAAACATTATCTTTGGGGCGATTCAAAATGATAACTTAACTGATGAAGTTATTGTAACAGTTATTGCTACTGGTTTTGAGAATCAAGGGGAAACAGATGAGATGTTATTTAGTGATAATAATCAAATGCCAAGACGTCGTCCAGCACCTGAGACATTAGATGATGAATACGATATTCCACCATTCCTAAGAAATAAAGATAATAGATTTTAAAGAGTGATCCCTACATCATTCTTTTTTTTGTTTCGGCTTTTATTCGACATATGTTTTAATATCTTTCGTATATAATGTATATGGTGATGAAAGTGAGACGGTTTATTACAAGAAAAAGAATTAAAATTCCTAGATATAAACTTTATTATTTAGCTTTTGTTTTTTGTGTAATTATTATTTTTCTTTTTAATGTAGTACTTACTTTTGTTTTAGATGGTGAAAATGGGGAAGAGTTTTCAAATGTTTTGGTGGGGAACTCATATGGAAATGTAGTAGAGTATCATTTTTCAGGTATAGATAATTCTTATTTGTTTCAAAATTCTTTTGGAATAAAGAAGCATTTGGAAGATTCGGTTATTCAAATTGATGGAACATTAGAAGAGATCGTTATCCAAGATTTAAAAGAAGTTGTTTATATTTATAATACATTTCAAACAGATAAATATAAAAGTAATTATTTTAATAGTTATAGTATTGCATCATATGTTACTCAGGCAAGTTTCATGTTAGGTGAATATTTAAAAGATTATGGGATTGGAAGTGTGGTGGAAGAGGAAAGTGTTGTAGAAATATCGAAGAGTGAAAATATTCCTTATACGAATAGTTATGCTGCTTCGAGAATATTATTAGAAAGAAGTGTAGAGGTAACCCCAAGTCTTACTTATTATTTTGATTTACAGTTATCTGATTATGATTATGAAGAGACAACGGTAATTATTGATGGAGTTAGTTATGCTAAAATATTGTTTGTAGTGGGAACCGATAATGGTAAATATGTAGAGAATAGAGCTTTTGCGGTTAAGTTAGAAGAAATTTTAACGGGTATTTCTAAAGAATTATCACGGGGTGTTAGCTTAAGAGGTGGGGTTGGGTATCAGGGTGTTTATAATCAGGATTATTCAGATCATGCTTTATTAATACAAGTAGGTGGTGTTCATAATACGATTGATGAAGTAAATCGCTCTTTAAAGGTTTTGGCTAATGTTATTGCTACTTATATAAAGGAGGAAAATTCATGAAAATAAAACGTAAAAGTAAATATTTTTTTCGTATCCTTTTTTGTTTCTTTTTAGTTTTTGTTGCTCTTTTGATCGCTTATGAATCAGGGTATTATGAAACAAGCTTAAGTAATAGAGCAGTCTTAACAAAAGAAGCGATGGAAAGGTTTGAGAGTGATGTAGAAGCAGGGGAAGTCGTGGATATAAATGATTATTTGAAAAGCAGTGATGTGGATTATTCTAATGGAATTACGAGGTTTGGCAATAAACTTTCGAGTGGATTAAGTGATATTATGACGAAGGGTTTATCGGGGTTATTTGATGCTTTAAAAGGACTTTTTTGGTAAATTATGATATAATTTTCTAAAGAGGGAATTATTATGTATTTTAAAGTTGTTAATGGAGCTGTGGAGATAGATGCCAAAACCATTTTAGAACAAGTAAATATTGAAATTAAAGAGCATGATCATATTGCGATCATTGGAAGGAATGGAGCAGGTAAGTCTACTTTGCTTAAAGCGCTTATCGATCATAGTATGTTTAGTGAAGGAGTTGGGGCTGAGGCATTTTCCGTTACTATGTTAGATCGCCCTGATATAGGATTTTTAAAACAGAATGAAGGATTTTTTCACGATCATACATTGCTAGAAGAAATAGAAGAAGTTTATGAAGAAGTCATTCGATTGGAAAAGAAATTGAAAAACTTAGAGAAAAGGATGGAAGCTGGTTGTGCTTCTGTTCGTGAGATTTCTAAGTATACAGAGTTAGAAGAATATTATAAAAATATGGGTGGTTATGAATATCAGAAAGAATATTTACTCGCATTAAATAAAAATGGCTTTACAAAAGAAGATTTGCATAAGAAGATGTCTTTTTTTTCAGGTGGAGAACAGACAAAAATTAGTTTTATTAAGCTTCTTTTAAAAAAGCCAGATTTATTATTGTTAGATGAACCAACTAACCATTTGGATATGGATGCAATATTGTGGTTAGAAGAATATTTAGGAAAATATCCGGCATCTTTTGTTGTTGTTTCTCATGACCGGATGTTTATTAATCGGGTAGCTAATAAAATATATGAAATAGAGTATGGAGAAACACAAGTTTATCACGGGAATTATGATTATTATTTACAAGAGAAAAAAAGAAGATATGATGCTTGGTTAAAAAGTTATGAAAAACAGCAAAAGGAAATAGCTAGGCTGCAAAGAATAGCAGATCGCTTTCGTTATAAGCCATCTAAAGCTAGTATGGCTATGTCTAAATTAAAGCAAATTGAAAGAATGGTTAAAATAAAGAAGCCTCAGAAAGGAGACTCTAGAACTTTTCATGCTCGGTTTGATGAGTTTAAGAAAAGCGGACAAGTGGTTTTGACGGCTGATAATTTGGAATTCGGTTATCACAAGATACTTGGTAAAGCAACTTTTACTTTAAATAGGGGTAGAAGACTTGCTATTATTGGAAAAAATGGAACAGGGAAATCGACTTTGTTAAAAACAATTATGGGGATTCAACCAAAACTAGGTGGGGAAATATCATTCGGATCAATGGTCTATCCTCTTTATTTCGATCAGCAGTTTGATGGTTTGGATAAAACATTGACAGTCTATGAAGAATTTATGAAAACATACCCGCAGATGAATGACTATGATGTTCACTCTTCTTTAGCTAGCTTTATGTTTTATGAAGAAGATTTGAATAAAAAGATTGAAGTGTTATCGGGTGGAGAAAAGGTAAGATTACAGCTTTGTAAATTGATTTTTGGGAATGCTAATTTACTCGTGTTAGATGAACCGACGAATCATTTGGATATTTTATCCAAAGAGAGGCTGGAAGAGGTTTTACAAAATTATCCGGGGACTATTCTTTTTGTTTCTCATGATCGGTATTTTATTAAAAAAATAGCTGATTCTATTTTAGAAATTGAAGGGAAAGAAATTGTTTATTACGATTATAATTATGAGGATTATTTAGAAAAAAAGAAGGAAAGTATTTTAGAATCTAAACCGGTAAATGCGAAAACGAAGAAAAAGCATCCATCATCATCCGTTGATATTGATAAACAAATAAGTAAGTTAGAAGAAAAGTTAGATCGTTTAAATGGAGAGTTATTTTTAGAAGAAGTGTATACAAATCAAGAAAAGTATCAAGAGACTTTAAATCATATTCATTTATTAGAGGAAAAGTTAAATGAGCTTATAGAAAATTGGGAGTAACATTCCTATTGATTTATTTGGAAAAATATTTTAAAATAATAATAGTCATGGAGGACTATGAATGAAGAAAGTATTAAAAATTTTAACAATTGGATTATTTATGTTGGGGTTATCTGGTTGTGGTGAAGATCGTTTAAGTAATAGTAATGTTTATACTACTATTTATCCCATTACTTATTTAACAGATTATTTATACGGAGAAAACAGAGAGGTAAATAGTATTTATCCTAATGGGGCAGATGTAGCTACATATGAACTTACAGATATGCAAAAAGAAAATTATAGTAGTGGTGGTTTATTTGTATATAATGGTCTTACCAACGAAAAGGAATTAGCAAGAGAATTTTTGAGTGAAAATAGAGATATTTTGCTTATTGATGTAGCTTATGGACTCAACTATGAGTATGCCATAGAAGAGTTGTGGATGTCTCCTAATAACTTTTTGATGCTTGCTAAAAATATTAAGAATAACTTGGTGGATTATACAAATAGTACAGTTTTGATTGAATCTATTGAGGAAAGATATAGCGAAATAGAAGAAGCTTTATCTTTTATGGATGCAGAACTTAGAAGTGTTGCAACGGAGGCAAGTAGGGATGGAAATTCAACTTTAATTGTTTCAAGTAATAAACTTCTTTTTCTAGAGAATTACGGTTTTAACGTTATTGTTATAAGTGAGGAAACTATAGATACTGTTACTTCCCTTGTTAGTAATGGTACTGTTACAGATATTTATTTGTGTGATACAGATTCATCCGATCTTATTACTTCATTAGTAGATGATGGGGAAGCAAATGTTATATCTGTAGATACAATGTATACTTTAACAGACGAAGAGGCTAGTAATAATGAGACGTATTTAACCATTATGAGAGATTTTATAGATCATATTCGGAATACTACTTTAGGCTAAATCTTGAGTTTAGCCTTTTTCTATGATAAAATACTGTTACTGGAGAGTGATAAACATGTTTGAATATATGGGAGATAGAATTAGTAAAGCGATTAAAAATATTCGGGGAATGGGTTCGATTACCGAAGAAAATATCAGTGATGCGATGCGAGAAATTAGACTAGCATTACTAGAAGCGGATGTTAATTATCAAGTTGTAAAAGAGTTTGTTGCAAACGTAAAAGAAAAAGCTTTAGGGCTTGATGTTGGCAAGAGTTTAAAGCCAGATGAATTATTTATTAAACTGGTTAAAGATGAATTGGTGGAGTTACTTGGGGGCGAATACGAACCGTTAAAAGTGAATTCAGGAACTACTATTTTAATGCTTTGTGGTCTTCAAGGTAGTGGTAAGACAACAACAGCTGGTAAACTTGCTAATTATGTTCGAAAAAAACACAACAAGAAGCCACTTTTAGTTGCTTGTGATATCTACCGTCCAGCGGCAATCGATCAGTTAATAGAAATTGGGAAAAGCTTAAATGTACCAGTATTTACGAAGGGTAAAATTAGTCCAGTTGAAATTGTTCGGGAAGCACTTCTTTATGCCAAAGATAATCAGCTTGATTATATTATTATAGATACGGCGGGACGTTTGCAAATTGATGAAGCATTGATGGCTGAACTTCAAGATATTTCATCTAATTTTAAAATCGATGAGACAATACTGGTTATTGATGCGATGATGGGGCAAGATGCTATCAATGTTATTACGGGTTTTAATGATAAGCTTAAACTTACAGGTACTATTTTAACAAAACTGGATGGTAATACCAAAGGTGGGGTTGCTTTATCTGTTCGTCATTTAACCAATATTCCGATTAAATTTGTCGGAGACTCGGAGAAAATGGATGGCCTAAGAGAATTTTATCCAGATCGTATGGCAGAACGTATTTTGGATATGGGGGACATTTTAGGAATAGCTGAAAAAGTAGAAGGTTTGATTAGCGAAGATGATGCGAAAAGTCAAGTAGCAAAGATGCGTAAAGGAAAATATGATTTAGAAGATTTTTTAACGAATATTAAGCAAATTAAAAAGTTAGGGCCATTAGAAAACATCTTAAAAATGCTTCCGGGGGCACGAAAAATGGGGCTTAATAATATAAATATTGATCCTAAACAATTAGCGCATGTGGAAGCTATAATTAGTTCTATGACACCCAAAGAAAGACATAATCCGGAAATTTTAAAAGCAAGTCGGAAACAGAGAATTGCGAAAGGTAGTGGAGTTAGTGTTGAAGAAGTTAATCGCTTGCTAAAGCAATTTGAATCTATGAAAGATATGATGAAAAAGTTCAGTAATGGTAATATGAAGATGCCATTTTAAGGAGTTATAATGAAGAAGTTTATTATTGTTTTATCCTCTATATTTGAACTTATATTTTATACATTTTTTATGGTATTAATTGAAAGTGTAGAAATTACAAATAGTTTGTTAAGTCTTGTCGTTCATTTTTTAGCTTTATTTATTGTTGCTAGTGCTTTTTACTTTTTGGTAAGATTTGTTTTTAATAAGCTTGATATGAAAGCTAAAAAATATATTTATTATGTTGTTATCAGTAATATTATTATTGGAACAATTGCTCCAGTATTGTTAATTATTATTATTCCAAGTGAGATTTTGACAACATTCACTTTTATTCTTTTAGTTAGTGCTATATATTATGGTTTGCTTATTAATGTAATAATCTCTTTTTTGAATCATTTTCTTACGAATCGCAGAAAAAAATTAGGATAAACACCTAGGCATTATTTCTAACTTATCATAAGATAAACTAGAAAGGGAAAGTGATTATCTTGAAAATAAATAATAATCGTGATTATGAATCAGTAAACAAAGAGGGCTATTATGATTATAAGGCCAAAGATATGGATGGTTATCCAGAAGCTTGTGATATGAGTATGGGTATGGGCTATATGCCAAATATGATGGGAGAAGCACTACCAGGTGTGGTATGTCCACCAGTATATGAGTGTCCTAGAGAAACGGTAGTCAATAGATATATTTGTCATGAAGTACCACACATTATTCCTTGCAATACAAGAATTATTAATCATCATATTTATCGTCATACTTATATGCCAGCTTATTCTTGCTGTGAAGAAAACGTCGTACAAAATGTGTATGAAAGAAGATGTTGTTAGTCTTCTTTTTTTATGGTATTTTTGCGGGATTTATGATATAGTTAAAGTGTAAGGAGTGTAGGTTATGTATTGCAAAAATTGTGGTCTAAAAATTGATGAAAATAGTTTGTTTTGTTCTAAATGTGGCAAACCAGTTCAAGAAAGAGAAGAGGTTGTTGTAAAGAAATGTGGCAAAGGAAGTTCTATTGCTAGTATGGTACTGGGAATTATATCTGTATTTTTTGCTATTTCCATTTTTCTTTCTAGTGGGGTAATGAATAGTTTGCTTAATATTACTAATGATTTTTATTTAGAAGTTAATGGAAATGATATTACTGATTATTATGATGAAGAACAGGCAATGGAAATATTTGATATAACTTTAAAAAGTTCTGTATTTTTCTCTGGTTTATGTTTTATTTTGCCTTGTTCGATTACAGGTCTTTGCTTAGGAGTAAGTGGAAGAAGGAAAGCTAAAAACGGATTTAATAAGTCTGGTATTATTTTGAGTGCTGTTGCCATTGGTATTTTTATATTCAATTTTATTTTTGTGATGATTTAATGTTATAAATTGTTGAAATTTGGAATATGATATGATATATTAGATGTATAAGGAGTTGAAGTTTTATGTATTGTTCAAAATGTGGGGAAAAGACTCAAGAAGGTGCAGCTTTTTGTGCTAATTGCGGAAATGTTTTAAAAGAGAAAGATGAAGTAGTAGCTGTAAACAATCCGGTTGTTGCAACTAAGCCTCAAGGTAGTGGTATGGCAACTGCTAGTATGGTATTAGGCATATTAGGTATTATTTCAAGTATTATAACATTATTTATAGCTTTAGGTTATTCTGCTTATATGAGTTATGAATATGATTTTTATGATAGTTTATACTATTCTAGTACCATTGATACTGCCAATGCAATTGCTGCTGTTATGATTGTTTTTCTACCTGCTGTTTTATCAATTATTGGCTTTAGTTTAGCACTTGCTAGTCGTGGAAAGATTAAGAATGGTGCTAATACGGCCGGGTTAGTATTAAGTATTATAACAATCATTATTTGTGTACTTGAAGTTGTTATGATTGTTGGTTAAAAGATTAGTTTTTAAAAATTAATCTTTTTTTGTTGACAGATGTTTAAACTTTGTATATACTATTAATAGGTGGCTATTATGGAAGCAAAAATTCAGAAGTGGGGTAATTCTGAAGGAATACGTATCCCCAATAGTATTATAAAAAAAATGCAATTAAAGACGAATGATCGGGTAGACATTAAACAAAAAGGGGAACAAATTATTATTACAAAATTAAATCCTAAAATTTCTTTGCAGGAGAGAATAGATGCTTATCAAGGAGATAATTTATGTAAAGAGTTTGTTTGGGATGAAGTAAGTGGGAAAGAAATATGGTGAAAGAATACATTCCGATGAAACGAGATATTGTTTTTGTGGATTTTAACCTAACTCAAGGACACGAACAAAAAGGAGTTAGGCCTGCGGTTATCATTAGTAATAATCCTTTTAATCAATGGTTATTGTTTGTCCGATTACATCAAATACTAAAGATTTTCCTACTCATTATTGTTTAAAAGATACAAAAAAGATAAGTGGTTCTGTTTTGTGTGAGCATATTCAAAGTATTGATTATGAAGTACGAAATTTAAAATATGTAGAAAAAATGAGTGAAAGAGATTTTAATAATGTTATGGATTTGATGAATTCTTGTTTTGAAGATTAATGACTAAAATTAATCTTTTTTTCATACATTTAAATAGGTGAAGCTATGAATCTTAAATTAATTATTAAAGGGTTTATTGTAGGTGTTGGTAAGATCATTCCTGGAGTTAGTGGGGCAATGATGGCTATGCTCTTGGGAATATATGAAGATTTGATGGAAGCTGTAACAAGATTTTTTGATGATAAGAAGAAACATTTTTGGTTATTACTTAATTTTGGGATTGGACTATTTTTAGCGATTGTCTTATTCAGTAAAATTATTTTGTTTTTGTTAAATAATTATTATGACGTTACGATTTATTTGTTTTTAGGACTTATTACGGGTACGGTTTTAAAATTTAAAAAAAGCATTCAGTTTTTGAAGAAAAATCTGTTTCTTTTTGTGATCGCTTTTCTTTTTCTTTTTATCATGCCGTTTTTAAAAAGTGATGGCTCGTTTGTTTTTCAAAATCAGGTGCTTCAATATCTTTATGTTGCTTTACTAGGCATGATCGATGCTTTAACTTCCATTGTTCCAGGTATTAGTGGGACAGCAATATTTATGATGCTTGGTTCTTATGAATTTGTATTATCTATTTTGGGAAATCCATTTTCTTTTCTGTTTATCCTTTATGCTTTGGGTATGGTTGTTGGCGTAATACTTACTTGTTACCTTATGTATTATTTACTTAAAAGACGAAAAGAAGAGGTAAATATCGTTATCTTTGCTTTTGCTATTGCTTCTTTAGTTTTACTTTTTTTGAACGTGAGTGGAAGTATTAGTGTTTTTCTTATTATTATCTTTGGTATTGGAGCCTTTTTAGGTTATTTGTTTGATTAATTGGCTCTTTTGCAATATTTTGCTTGCATTTTATCTTAATTTGTGTTAAATTATTGGTGAACACGAAAGTGTTTTTTTAAATACTTTAATTTAGAGGGGAAGCAATATGGCAAAAAAAATTGAAGAAAAAGATGTAAAAAATAATAAGAAAGATGAAAAAACAAAAAAAGTTAAAAAGACAAAAAAGGAAAAAAAGAACGTAAAGAAAGAAAGTTTCTTTGAGGGAGTTAGAACAGAAATGTCTAAAGTAAAATGGCCTACTAAGAAAGAGGTACTCAAGTATACCATTGCTACTTTAGTGTTTATGATTGTTTTAGTGTTATTCTTTGTTTTACTTACTTTACTTATGTCTTTAATAAGGGAGGGCTTTTAACTAATGGAAAAAGAGTGGTATGTTGTTAATACATATTCTGGTCATGAATCAAAAGTTAAAGAAAAATTAGAAGCTAGAACAGAATCTATGGGAATGCAAGATTATATTTTTCGTGTAATTGTTCCAGAAACAACTGAGGTTGAAGTTAAAGACGGACAAAAAAAGGAAAAAAAGAAAAAAATGTTTCCAGGTTATGTACTCGTTGAAATGATTATGAGTGATGAAGCTTGGTATATTGTTCGTAATACACCAGGAGTAACCGGATTTATTGGTTCTAGTGGTAAGGGGGCGAAACCAACACCACTACTTCCTTCTGAAATCGATAAAATTCTTGCTGGTATGGGTATGAGTCGTGTTAATATTGAATCAGAAATGGCTGTTGGTGATAAGGTTAGCATTATTGATGGTCCATTCAAAGGTATGATGGGTAAAGTTGATTCTATAGACTTAGAAAATAACCGTTTAAATGTGTTGATTGATTTATTCGGTCAAGAAACACCAGTTGAAGTTGAAGTTTATCAAGTTAGTAAGGCTTAATAATGAAAATCAGAGTTTTTATTTTATTCATTGTTGGGGTACTCTTGTGTGGATGTAATAATACAGAAGTATATTCTAGGGATTATTTGGAAAGTGAAGGACCTTTACAATATTGTAGTGAATATGCGGTTACATATCATTCTGGAGTTCCTGGTTATAATGAATCTGGATATAATATTATATATCAATCAGTTGGTTCTAATGAGTTTCAAAAACTATTTGAAGTTAGTACAGCTTCTAGTTTATTTGATTTAGATATTCATGATGGATATATATACATTATTAATCGAGATGATACTTCTAATTTAATTTATGCTTATGAGTTAGAAGGAGAGCATGAAAGTATAAGTTGGGATGCAGAAACTTATATTCATGGTATTAGAGAATATTTTGGAAAAAATGAAGAATATTTATATTTTTCTTATTATGATCGGGATAGAAATTTAACGTATGGTAGACTTAGTTTGGATTTACAAAATTTTTTAGAAGTAGAAAAGGAAGATATTCCCGAGAATTTAACACGTTGTTAAGTAGTAAATTTTAAGAGCAAGATTTAAATCATTCTTGCTCTTTTATTGTGCTTTATGATAGTTGTAATTTGGAAAGAGTGTGAATTTTGGTTTTTGATTTACTTATGCAAAAGGTAATTAGTATGAATCATATTTTTGATTAATTACCATTGGTTTTCATACAATTGTTTTTTATAATATTCTTGCATAAAAAATATAGAGTATGATTAGTACTTTAATTTCTTATGCAGGAGGTTTTGGATGGATAAAATTGTTTTAAAAAATGATGAGAGAATTGAAAATTTAATTTATGAAATACGTGGAAAACAAGTGATGCTGGATAGTGATTTAGCAAAACTTTATCAAGTAGAAACAAAACGAATTAATGAAGCAGTTAGTAGAAATAATGAAAAGTTTCCGGAAAGATTCTGTTTTAGAATTACTGAAAAAGAATACGATTCTTTGAAGTCGAAAATTTCGACCAAAAAATAGAGACAAGGGGTGGGAGATATAATTGCCCACGAGTTTTTACCGAACAAGGGTTGCCATGCTTGCAACAATATTAAAGTCAAAAAAAGCTACTCAAGTAAGTATTGCTATAATGGACGCTTTTGTTGCTATGCGTAAGTTTATTGTAACCAATTTAATAGAACAAAAATATATTAATAATTTAGTATTAGAAGACCATGATAAAATACAAGTATTAGAAGAATCATTTCAAAAACTTGAAGAAAAAAGAAAAGACAGTGAAATTTATTTTAACGGTCAAATTTATGATGCTTACTCTAAGATATTAGATATTTTTAAGAGTGCTAAAAATGAGCTAGTCATTATTGATTCTTATGCCGATAATACATTACTTGATATAATAAAAAGATTGAATGTTAAAGTAACTGTTATCACCAAACCAAACAATTTATTAACAAAACAAGACTTAGAAAAGTATAACAAACAGTATCATAATTTAACTGTAAAATATGACAATACATTTCATGACAGATATTTCATACTTGATAACAATACTGTATATCATTGTGGGGCCAGTATTAACCGGATTGGTTATAAAACTTTTTCTATTACTTTAGTTGGAGATAGCGATGTAGTTCAACTACTGATTGACAAAGTTCACATGATATATAAAACTTAGGAGGAAAATTTGTGACAACAGGAGTTTTGTTTAAATTACACATTAAAAAAGCACCAATTGATGCTTTTTGTTTATTTTAATAATTTCTTTTCTATATAAGTAATGATTTTATAAAGAACAAAAGAAATAATAACTAATAGGACAATACCACTCATCACCATGTCTAAGTTAAATACTTGAGTTCCATAGATAATTAAATATCCAATGCCACTCTTGCTTACTAAAAATTCTCCCATAATAACACCAATTAAAGTCATGGATATGTTTAGTTTTAAGCTAGAAATTATGGTTTTGTATGATGCTGGTATGGTTAATTTTAGGAGAATATCAAGCCTTGATGCATTAAATGTTTTAAATAGTTTTATTAAGTCTTTATCTATATTATTAAATCCGTTGTAGATTGACATAATTCCAACAATTAAATTGATAAGTAAGGCCATTACGATAATGGATTTGGTGTTTGCTCCGGAAATTATAATAATTAAAGGTCCTAGGGCTACTTTGGGTAGGCTGTTTAACATGGTTAAATAGGGGTCGACTATTTTATTTAATGTTTTAAATTCATAAAGAATGATCGCAATAATAAAACTTAGAGTAATTCCTAGGATGAATGCAATTAATGTTTCATATAGGGTTGTTAGAATATGGCAGATTAGGTCATAATTTAAATAGAGATTTTTAATGGTTGTTAAAATACGGGATGGGGAAGAAAAGATAAATGGGTTAATAATTTCATACTTGCTTAGTACTTCCCATAATACTAAGAATCCCACAAGTATGAAGATTTGGAAAAATATCACGATTATTTTTTCCCGTTTATATTTTTTTAAATACTCTTTGTGTTCTTTACTCATGATATGCTAGATCCTTCCAAATTAAATCATAGTAATAAGCAAAGTTTTTATCTTTTCGATTCTCTATTGGACTACCATCTTTTTCTCTTTTTATTTTATAAATATTTTTAATCTCACACGGCCGATCACTTAAAACAATAACACGATCACTAATGCTTATGGCTTCTGCTAGGTCGTGAGTTACCATTAAGGCTGATACTTTCTCTTTCTTAATAATTTTATAAACATCATCACTTACTTTTAGTCTTGATTGATAATCGAGTTTTGAAAATGGCTCATCTAGTATTAAAATATCTGGCTTTAAAGCTAGAGTACGAATTAAAGCTACTCTTTGGCGCATACCACCGGATAATTCGAAAGGACGTTTATCCATAAATTCTGCTAGACCATATTTTTTAAATAAATATTCAACATAGTTAATGTTTTCTTCTGTTTTTTCTTTCTTTATTTCTAGCCCCAGTAAGGCATTGTCAATTACTTTTTTCCATGATAACATCGAATCACTTTGTAACATGTAGCCTAATTTTAAATCTCCATTAAATTCGACTGTTCCTTTGGTTAAGCTATCCATATTAGTTAATATGTTTAAAAGGGTAGATTTTCCACATCCGGAAGGACCAACGATTGATACAAATTCACCTTCATATAAATCAAATGATATATCCTTTATAGCTTCGGTTTCTTCTTGTTTGTTGTAATACACTTTGTTTAAGTTTTTAATACTTAATAGTTTATTCATACAAATTGTGAATGAGATCGCTATAAGGGACGTAACTTTCTAACAAATCATTATCAATTAGCATGTCTTGTAAATTATTAAAACTTTCCTCTGTTATATATGGGGTAGAAAGCCATGAATCATATTCTTTATAGTTATCGATAATGGTGATAACATCATTTAGGGCACTGTCTGGGAATTGTGGTAAGATTACATCCGCAACTTCACTACTTTCATGAGTTAAAACATAATCTAATCCTTTGGCAATGGCTTTGGTAAATCCTTCTAGTAATTCCGTATTTTCTTCTAAGAAACTTTTGCGAGCATAGAAGGCTGTGTATGGAACCTCACCAGAAAGTCTACCGATAGAATCAACGATGCAAGCATTAGATACATTTACTACTGTAGTTGCTGTTGGTTCAAATAAGTTGACATAGTCCCCAATTCCTCCGATGAATGAGCCAGATAGACTAGCAAAATCGATAGAGTAATTTACATTTATTCTATTTACATCGATACCCGCATTTTTCATGGCGTTTAGGAAGTTTACAGCAGGCATACCTCCAGCGCGTCCGACTAAAATTTCATTACCATAAAGGTCAGTAAGTTCGAAATCGCTCGAACAATCTCTAGCAAGTATGAATTGGCCATCTCTTTTGGTAAGACCAGCAAAAGTTACTAAATAATCACTTTCTCCACCAGCATAAATGTAGATCGATGACTCTGTACCTGCAAATCCAACATCAACCGTATCAGATAGAACTGCTGCACTAACTTTATCGGCACCAGATGTTAGAATAAGCTCGATTTCTATTCCTTCCTCCTCAAAATATCCATTTTCAATTGCTACATACATAGGAGCATAAAAAACACTATGGGTTACTTCGGCAAGTCTGATGGTTGTAAGATCACTTTTAACCTCTTTCTTGTCTGTTACTTTTATTACACTTACTACAACGACAACAATTAAGATAATAGCAATTAAAATGGCAATAATCTTTTTTTTCAAAATATATTCCTCCTTTATATATTCCAATGTATTATATTCGGGTTTTGTAATTGTGTTATTTTAAAAATATAGACAAAGGATTTATTTTTTGATATGATTTCTATAAGTAGAGAGTGGAAGTTATGATGGAAAAAGGATTTAGTTCCGCTACAAATTTTCTTCTTCAATATATCGAGAAAGAAAAGGAAGAAATTGATCGTTATGTAAATAGTAGTTTACAAAATACATATTATGATTTTCAAAGTGAAGAGGAAATCAAGAAAATGCTATCTTCTTCTATGATGGAATTTTTAGATCATTTAAGTATAGAGGAAAAACAAGATATGCGAGATTAT